>JASFSI010000090.1:0-6620 GCA_050114495.1 Lysobacterales bacterium
TTTTCCGGCCGAGACCCTGGATGCGGTCAAGGACCTGACCGTCGCGATCAAGGGGCCGCTGACCACCCCGGTAGGCGGCGGTTTCCGTTCCCTGAACGTGTCGCTGCGGCAGGAACTCGACCTCTACGCCTGCGTGCGCCCGGTGACATATTTCAACGGCGTTCCCTCGCCGATGAAACACCCCGAAGAGGTTGACGTGGTGATTTTCCGCGAAAACACCGAAGACGTGTACAGCGGTATCGAGTACCAGTCCGGCACGGATGAAAACAAAAAACTGGCGAAATTCCTGCGCGAAGAGATGGGGGTCGACTTTTTTGAGGACGCCGGCCTCGGCATCAAGCCGATTTCGCCGTTCGGTTCCAAGCGGCTGGTCCGCAAAGCGATCCAGTACGCGATCGACAACGACCGCAGCAACGTCACGCTGGTGCACAAGGGCAACATCATGAAGTTCACCGAAGGCGCCTTCCGGAACTGGGGTTACGAGCTGGCCCGCGACGAGTTCGGTGACGTGACCATCAGCGAAGACGAGCTGTGGGAGAAATACGACGGTGTCCAGCCCGAGGGCAAGATCGTGATCAAGGATCGCATTGCGGACATCACCTTCCAGCTCATGCAGCTGCGTCCTTCTGAATTCGACGTGCTGGCCACGATGAACCTCAACGGCGACTACCTGTCCGACGCGCTGGCTGCCGAAGTCGGCGGCATGGGTATCGCTCCGGGCGCCAACATGGCGGACCATATCGCCGTCTTCGAAGCGACCCACGGCACCGCGCCCAAGTATGCGAACCAGGACAAGGTCAACCCGAGTTCGCTGATGTTCTCCGGCTGCATGATGTTCGATTACATTGGCTGGCGCGAAGTATCCGCGCTGATCAACGCGGCATTCGAGAAAACCGTCGGCGCCGGTATCGTGACCTACGACTTCGCACGACAGATGGAAGGCGCGACCAAGGTCTCCACCTCTGGATTCGCTGACGCGTTGATCGAGCGCCTCTGAGCCGTGCGCGAGGGGGCGTTTTCAGGGGCCGGGTTCTACGAAACGGCCCGCCGCTGCCTCGCCGTATGCGATCCCGCTGAAAAATGCGACGCGGTCCTGGCGTTTGCCGGGGCCGCGCAAGCCGGCCTTCTCGAACGCGAGACGGACACTGCGCCGGAAGCGATTTCCGAACCCGGGCGCCCCGAGCGGCCGGAACTGGTGGACCCGGCGCGCGTGCCGCGCCGGCGACTCGGCAGCGCGGCGGGCCGTGCGGCCCTGGTGCACGCCATTGCGCACATCGAGTTCAACGCCATCAACCTGGCGCTGGACGCGGTTTACCGCTTTCGGGACATGCCGCCCGCTTATCATCTCGACTGGCTCTCGGTGGCCGCTGACGAAGCGCGCCACTTTCGGCTGCTCTCGGACCGCCTGCAGGAAATGGGCCACGCCTACGGTGATTTTCCGGCGCACAACGGCCTGTGGGAGATGGCGAAAAAAACCGCGGGCAGCTGCCTGGAACGCATGGCGCTGGTGCCCCGCGTTCTGGAAGCCCGCGGCCTCGACGTCACCCCGGGCATGATCGAGCGGCTCTCGGCTGCCGGTGACGACAGCACCGTGGCGGCCCTCGAGGTCATTCTCGACGAGGAAGTCAGGCACGTGGAGATCGGCACGCGCTGGTTTCATTATTGCTGCTCACTCGAGCAACGGGACCCGGTGAAGACCTTCCTGGGCTTGCTGCGGCGCCATTACCCACGGCTTCCGCGCGGTCCTTTCAACCTCGAGGCACGCTATCGCGCCGGTTTCACGCAAGAGGAGATGGCGGCGCTTGAGGGGCGCGGCTGATTACTTGCCTGCAACGAGGCCTCAAAGCGATCGGCTGGCCGCGCCGTCCGCGGTGACTTCGAGGTAGCTTGCGTGGTCGTACCAGTCGGCGAGCACGATGCGCGTACCCGTTCTGCCGCCGGCCAAGGCGTGTTCGTGAACCGCCGGCCGGTGTGTATGCCCGTGGATCATTCGTTCCACGCCGTGCGCGGTGAACGCGCGCCGAACGGCCTCCTCGTTGACGTCCATGATGGCCATTTCGACGCTGCCCTTGTGTTGCCGGCTGGCGTCTCGCATGCTGCGGGCCATTTCGATGCGCTGCTCCACCGTCATGGCCAGGATGCCTGCCTGCCATGCGGGATCGCGTGACTGCGTCCTGAACGTCTGATACTCGACATCATCAGTACACAGGCTGTCGCCGTGCAGCAGCAGCGTGGGCTGGCCATGCAGTTCGACGACGATGTTTTCGGGCAGCAGGCGGAAGCCGGCGCGGCCGGCGTATTCCCCGCCCAGGAGAAAATCGCGGTTGCCGTGCTGGAACCAGATCGGCAGGCCCTGTTCAGCCAGCGCGGACGTCGCGTCTGCTACCGCGCGAGCCGTTTTCGAGACCGCATCGTCACCGATCCAGTATTCGAACAGGTCGCCGAGTATGTACAGGGCCGCGGCCGACCGCGCCGGACCCTCGAGAAACGCCATCAGCCACTCGGTGGTCCGTGGCCGCGCATCCTCGAGGTGCAGATCGGAAATGAAAAGCGTGCTCATTGCGCCGGCCGCAGATTCACTCACGCACGATCGTGACGCTTTCGATCACGACCGGCTCCACCGGAACGTCGCGCCGCCCGTTGACCGTATGGGTCGGCACGGCGCGTATTCGATCGACGACATCCATGCCGGACACGACCTGCCCAAAGACCGCGTAACCCCAGTTGTCGGGATCCTGGTAATCCAGCCGCATGTTGGTCTCGACATTGATAAAAAACTGCGCGTTGGCGGAGTGGGGGGTGGGCAGCCGCGCCATCGCGATCGTGCCCCGGCGGTTGGAAAGCCCGTTATTGGCTTCGTTCTGGATGGGCTCGCGCGTGCTTTTTTTCTGCAGTTCCGGAGTAAAACCGCCGCCCTGGATCATGAAATCCGGGATCACGCGATGAAAAATCGTGCCGTCGTAAAAACCCGCATCGGCATAGGAAACGAAGTTCTCGACGGTCAGCGGCGCTTCGTCCGGAAAGAGTTCGAGCTGGATTTCGCCCATGCTGGTCGCCATGACCGCCCGCAGCGCGGCCTGCTGCATCTCGTCCTGCGCCAGCACCAGTGCGGGCAGCGTTATCGTCAGCGCAAGAAGCGCCTTGAACAGGAAGGTTGCCGCTGGTCTTTTCATCTGTTGTATCCGCTGTCGAAAGAGGTCGAAAACCGGAATGATACTGGTGCATTCCGGACACTGCCAGTGCCGTGGTGCGAGTCGTCGCCACAAGCCCAGCGACCCGTCCGTAACTATCGGAAATATGGTATAATTCCATGCTTGTCGGGTCGCATTTCCCGGATCATCGATCTTTCGGGAAGGCCCAGAACATAATAATTAAAAAACAACAATATAAAAGATATTCCGGAGAAGGATTCTAGTATGGCAGAGCTCGCCAAAGAAATTCTGAACGTCAACCTCGAAGACGAAATGCGGCAGTCCTACCTGGACTACGCGATGAGCGTCATCGTCGGGCGTGCGTTACCGGATGTTCGCGACGGTCTGAAGCCGGTTCATCGCCGCGTGCTGTACGCGATGAACGTGCTTGGAAACGACTGGAACAAGGCGTACAAGAAGTCGGCCCGCGTGGTCGGTGACGTGATCGGTAAATACCATCCGCACGGCGATACCGCCGTCTACGACACCATCGTCAGAATGGCGCAGCCGTTCGCGATGCGTTACATGCTGGTCGACGGACAGGGCAACTTCGGGTCGGTCGATGGCGACGCCCCCGCGGCGATGCGCTACACCGAGGTGCGCATGTCGCGCCTGGCCCACGAATTGCTGTCCGACCTCGACCGGGAAACCGTCGACTTCGTGCCCAACTACGACGAAACGGAGCAGGAACCCCAGGTCATGCCGACGCGGGTTCCGAACCTGCTGGTCAATGGTTCGGCGGGTATCGCGGTCGGCATGGCGACCAATATTCCGCCGCACAACCTGGTCGAGGTCATCAATGCGACGCTGGCCCTGATCGAAGACCCGGATCTCACGGTCGATGACCTGATGCAATACCTGCCGGGACCGGATTTTCCGACGGCCGGGCTGATCAATGGTGCACAGGGCATTCATGACGCGTATCACACCGGTCGTGGCCGAATCTACGTCAGGGCGCGCAGCGTGATCGAAACGAACGAGTCCAGCGGCAAGCAGTCCATCATCGTGACCGAGCTCCCTTACCAGGTGAACAAGGCCCGGCTGCTGGAAAAGATCGCTGAACTGGTCAAGGAAAAGAAACTCGAGGGCATAACCGAGCTGCGCGACGAGTCGGACAAGGACGGCATGCGCGTCGTCATCGAACTGCGCCGCGGCGAAGTGCCCGAGGTCGTGCTGAACAATCTGTACAAGCACACGTCCATGCAGAGCGTGTTCGGAATCAACATGGTCGCGCTCAAGCACGGTCAGCCGAAGCTGCTGAATCTGCGCCAGGTGCTCGATGCCTTCGTCGCCCATCGGCGGGAAGTGGTCACGCGGCGCACGCTGTTTGACCTGCGCAAGGCGCGCAACCGGGCGCACCTGCTCGAAGGCCTGACGGTGGCGCTGGCGAACCTCGACGAGGTGATCGACCTGATCAAGGCCTCGCCGACACCCGCCGAGGCCAAGGAACGCCTGCTGGCGCGTCCGTGGGAGCCTGGTGTCGTAGCGGCGATGCTGGGGCAGGGCGGGGCGGAGACCTCGCGACCCGAAGACCTCGAAGACTCCTGTGGGCTCTTTGACGACGGCTATCGCCTGTCGCCACCGCAGGCCCAGGAGATTCTGAACATGCGCCTGCACCGCCTCACCGGGCTGGAACAGGAAAAGTTGACCGGGGAGTATGGGGAAATCCTAAACCTTATCAAGGATTTGCTGGATATTCTTTCGGATCCGCAGAAATTGATGGAAGTGATTCGCGGGGAACTCACCGAGATTCGCGATCAATACGGCGACGAGCGCCGCACCGAAATCCTGCAAACGCGCCTCGATCTGAGCCTGGAAGACCTGATCACCGAGGAAAACGTCGTGGTCACCCTTTCGCACGCTGGCTACGCCAAGTCGCAGCAGCTGGACCGCTACCGCGCCCAGCGCCGCGGCGGCGCGGGCAGGGCCGCCGCAAAGACCAAGGACGACGATTTTATCGAGAAACTGTTCGTCGCCAATACGCACGATACGCTGCTGTGTTTCACCAGCCGCGGGCGGGTCCATTGGCTGAAGGTTTACCAGTTGCCGCAGGCCAGCCACATCAGCCGCGGCAAGCCGATCGTGAACCTGCTGCCGCTCGAAAAAGAAGAGCGTGTGAACGCGGTACTGCCCGTGCGCGATTTTCCGGACGACCTCTATGTCTTTTTTGCTACGCGCAAGGGAATCGTCAAGAAGACGCCCCTGTCCGATTACTCCCGGCCGCGCGCGGTCGGAATCTGGGCGATCGACCTGGGCGAAGACGACGAACTGGTCAACGTCACGCTCACGGACGGCAGCAAGGACATCATGTTGTTTTCGAGTTCCGGCAAATGCATTCGTTTTGCCGAGACGGACGTTCGGCCGATGGGCCGCGTCGCGCGCGGTGTCATCGGCATCCGTCTGGCTAAAAATCAGCAGGTCGTATCCATGCTGGACATCGTCGACGGCGAAATTCTCACGGTCACCGAGAACGGCTTTGGCAAGCGTACGCCGGTCGCGGACCACCCGTGCCAGGGGCGCGGCGGCCAGGGTGTGATCGGGATCCAGACCTCGCAGCGGAACGGCGCCCTGGTCTCCGCCATACAGGCGTCGGAAGACGACGACATCATGCTGATTTCGAACGGCGGAACGCTGGTGCGCACCGGTGTTTCAGAAATTTCGAACCTGAGTCGTAATACCCAGGGCGTGACGCTGATCCGCTTGCGCGAGGGTGAAAAACTGGTCGGCCTGGAGCGTATCGAACCGGAAAGCGAAGAAGACGAAATTCCAGAAATGGAGTAATCTGCACAAAAATTCGGGGCCGGATACACATCTCATCGAAACGTGTATCCGGCCCCGAACTATTTTGGCTCAGTCGGCTTTTTGCGTCACGACAAAGGCGCCGCGGATATCGCCCATGGCATAGCCGGTCGCCTTGTCGTCCGGGTACAACTCATCCAGCTTGGCTTTGACTTCCGGAGCCAGCGTCTCACCGTGGCAGGCCAGGCAGACGCCATCGGTCGGGATGGCCTTCATGAAGCGAAATTCCTCGCCGTCGGCGGTCTCTGCCGTTGCGTGCCAGGCAAGGCTTGCGGGGTCTTCGCCGCTGCCGGCGCGTTTCTCGAAGGACAGCAGCACCTCTTTCTGCCACTCGTTGGGCGCGGCACCGGGGTTGCGGTTTTTGAGGCTGACACGCGTGACGGTCAGCCCCTGGTCGGCGGATACCCGCTTTGCAATGGCCGGGGCCTCGGTGTGGCAGACCTCGATCGCGGCCAGGGGCCCGCCACGCTCCATGGCGGCAACCAGTTCGCCTTTCAGCGCCTTGCCATAGGCCTGAACCGCAGCAACCGCCTTGTCGGTCTGCGGCTCGGTCGATGACGATTCGCCGGCCACGGCCTGTGGCATCTGGGCAGGGTGCAAAATGGCCGCGACGACGGCCGTAAACAGCAC
>JASFSI010000091.1:0-6607 GCA_050114495.1 Lysobacterales bacterium
TCCCGCCGGCAGCAATTTCGCGATGGGCTTTTCGCAGACCGCTACCGGTTGGCCGGCGCAGCTCGCGCTGTCCCTGCTCAGCCTGTTCGTGGTGCTCGCCATGCTGCTGCACACGCCGCCAAAACGCGAACGGCATGAAACGGGCGCGAAAACCAGCAGCCCGAAGGTCGGCGCCTGATGCGGTCACAGCACCGGATTCTGCTGGTCGCTGCCCTGCTGGTCTGCGCGGCGGCATCGCTGGATGCCGCCTGGATTCCGCTGAAAGCGCAGGCCGCGCAGCTGTTGATCAAGCGAAGCTGGAACGTCGCCGCAAGCGGCAAGCCGGCACCACCGCCCTGGCCCTGGGCGGATACGCACCCGGCCGCGGTACTGGAAGCGCCGGACCACGGCGTTCAGCTGTTCGTCCTGCACGGCAGCTCGGGCCGCAACCTGGCGTTCGGACCGACGATTGCCAACGGCACGGACACAGGCGAAGACCTGGTTATCAGCGGCCACCGCGATACGCATTTCCGATTTCTGCAAGAAGTGCACAAAGGCGACCGGATTCGAATCACGCGTCATAGCGGCGTGAAAACGTACGAAGTCGTACAAACGGATGTGGTCGACAGCCGTGCAGCGCGCATGCTGATCGATCCGGGAGCGAAACGTCTCAGCCTGGTGACCTGCTACCCCTTCGACGCACCCTCCGCCGGTGGTCCGTTGCGCTTCGTGGTGACGGCGCTGCCGGTCCCCCGGCCAGGTTCATGAAGCGTTGGTTTTCATCCGGTTGATGGTGTCGGCATAGTCTTCCGAGCCGAAAATAGCCGAACCGGCCACGAAGGTATCGACGCCGGCGGCTGAAATTTCCGCGATGTTGTCGACCTTGACGCCGCCGTCGATTTCCAGGCGGATATCCTTGCCGGTTTCGTCGATCATGCGCCGGACCTGTCGCGCTTTTTCGAGCACGTGGGGGATGAACTTCTGGCCGCCGTAACCCGGGTTCACGGACATCAGGAGCACCATGTCGAGTTTTTCCAGGGTCCAGTGCAGCTTGCCGAGCGGCGTCGCGGGATTCAGCACCAGCCCGGGCTTGCAGCCGTTCTCCACGATCAGCTGCAGCGTGCGGTCCACGTGCCGGCTGGCCTCCGGGTGAAAGCTGATCAGGCTGGCGCCCGCTCTCGCAAACTGCACAACCAGGTCATCCACCGGTTCCACCATCAGGTGCACGTCGATCGGCGCATCGATGCCGTAGTTACGCAAAGCCTCGCAGATCATCGGCCCGAAAGTCAGGTTAGGCACGTAATGGTTGTCCATCACGTCGAAGTGCACCCAGTCGGCCCCCGCGTCGAGCACGTCACGAACGTCATCACCCAGGCGGGCGAAGTCTGCGGAAAGGATGGACGGCGCGATCACGGTAGTCTGCTTCATGCGGGCTCTCTCTGCTGGTTATTTCACTTGTTTCTAATATAGATCAGAGGATGGGCTGATGTCTAATGCAGCTTATTCGGCACGTCGCGTCAATGGACGGGGCGAGGCTTGACGCATCAAGTTTAATCTCGGGCCATCGGATTACTGCGCCGTATCTTCGTGTCCCATGATGGCTTACTTGAAGCCGCGCGTCTGCTTGATCTGATCGTAGGCGGTGTTGATTTCGCGCACGCGGGTCTTGGCCATGTCCATCATTTCCTCGGGCAAACCCCGCGAGACCAGCTTGTCCGGGTGGTACTGGCTGACCAGTTTGCGGTAAGCGCGTTTCACCTCGGAATCACTGGCCGACGGCTTCAAACCGAGCTGCGCATAGGCCTGGTCCAGCGTGGCAACATTGTGCCCCGGGGCTTTTCGCCCAGCGCCCTGGCCACCGGCCGGGCCGTAGGCGCCACCGTATCCGCCACTCCGCGCCGCCATCATCGCGGCAAACATCTGCGCGGGTATACGAAGCTCCGTGGCCACTTTCTGCAGGACGGCCGTTTCCTCCGCGCTTACCGAGCCGCTGGAAAAGGCCGCCTCCACCAGGATTTCGAGAAACATCTGGCGCAGGTCCTGCCGTACCGCGGAAGCCTGCAGGAAGGGACGCAGTGCCGCTTCAACGCTGAAACCAGCCGACTTGCCCTCCTTGAACAGCCGGATTGCACGCTGGCGATGGTCGCCGGTAATGTGCATCTGCGCCATCAGGTCCTCGACCATGCGGATTTCGGTCTGCGTGACCTGGCCGTCGGCCTTGCTCAGGTGGCCCAGGCTGGAGAACAGCGCATCGAAAAAGGTCTGCTGGGTCTTGCTCACACCGACGATCCCGGCGATGAAACGATCGACCAGGTGCCCCAGCAGCGCACCGATCAGCAGGCCGCTGATACCGCCCCGGAACAGGCCCAGCGCAGCGCCGAGGATCTTTCCCCACCAGTGTTTCGGAATGTTGAATTGACTGCCTGCGCTCACGGACGTCCACGACTGTTAATCATCGAAGGCACGAAGTATATAATCCTATTCATTCACACGCCCACTGCCGAAAGACAGTCTGCCGGCAGGCACGGGCGAACCGTGCCGCCAGGGAGCCAGCCAAGCGATGACCATTCCCGCCTACGACGCCAGCCTCGTAACCCAGTACCCGTTGATCCATCAGGGCAAGGTCCGTGACAGTTTCGCCATCGATGACGAGCACATGCTGATCGTCGCTTCGGACCGCCTGTCCGCATTCGACGTGGTGATGGAGGACCCGATTCCCGGCAAGGGCGAGATCCTGACGCAGATTTCCAACTTCTGGTTCGAAAAAACCGCGCACATCGTCGAGAACCACCTGACCGGCATTCCGGTCTCCGAGGTGATCGACGACGCGAAGCTGCTGAAGGTGCTGGAACACCGCTCCGTGGTGGTCCGGCGCCTCAGGCCCCTGCCGGTGGAATCCGTGGTGCGCGGCTACCTGATCGGTTCCGGCTGGAAAGACTACCTGGCAACGGGCGCCGTCTGCGGTATCACCCTGCCCTCCGGCTTGCGCCAGGCCGACCGGCTTCCCGAGGTCATTTTCACGCCAGCCAGCAAGGCGGCCGCCGGGGACCATGACGAGAATATCGACTTCGCAACGGTCGAGGAACGCATCGGGGCGGACCTGGCCGCGCAGATGCGCGACGTCAGCATTGCGATTTACCGCTTCGCGGTGGAGCACGCGCGCGCGCGCGGCATCATCATCGCGGATACGAAATTTGAATTCGGACTGGACGGCGCGGACAAGCTGCTGCTGATGGACGAGGTGCTTACCCCGGACTCGTCACGCTTCTGGCCGGAAGAATCCTACGCGCCGGACAGCAGCCCGCCGAGCTACGACAAGCAGTTCGTGCGGGACTACCTTGAAACGCTGGACTGGGACAAGCGCCCGCCGCCGCCGCCCGTTCCGGCCGCGGTCGCGGAAGCCACTGCTGAAAAATACCGGGAAGCACTGGAACGCCTGACAGGGCCCGCTCAGTAGTCACCCCATTCCCGGCCAGGTTCGACAGCTCGATATTTCGATTGGATTTTCTTGCCGCTTAACTGCGGCAATGCGCCCGCCACGAAGCCGCCCTGAAAACGGGAACGTGCTGCCGAATTTGAAGGGGCGAGCTTACTCGTCCTGCAATGCTTCGTACGCTTCGGCGTCGAGCAGGCCCTCGAGTTCACCCGAGTCCGCCAGCTGCAGGCGCAGCAGCCAGCCGTCTCCGTAGGGATCTGAATTGACCAGTTCCGGCTCATCCTCCAGCGCCGGGTTGGTCTCGACGACCTCGCCGGAAACCGGGGCGTAAACGTCCGAGGCGGCCTTGACCGATTCGACCACGCCAAAGGCGTCGCCCTGGCCGTAGCTCATGCCCGGCTCGGGCAGTTCGACGTAAACCATGTCGCCCAGCTGAGCCTGGGCATGGTCCGAAATGCCGACGATGACGGTACCGTCTCCCTCATCGCGGACCCATTCATGACTTTCCCTGTACAACAGGTCGGAACGCACTTCACTCATTGTTCGTGTCCTCGGCTGGATTACGTTTTGATTTTAACACCCGTCGCCGGGCTTGTAAGGCCAAAATCACGCACCCCGGCCCGCTTTCTGATCTGCGCTTGACCGGGGTCAGAGGATGCCATCACAGACGGTGCCGTGCCGCACAAACGGCGGTTTGACGAGGCGTGCCGGGTAAGACTTGCCGCGAATCTCGACTTCACAGGCGCCTTCTGCAGCCACCGGCACGCGGGCCAGCGCGATGGCCCGTTCCAGCGTCGGCGAGAAGGTTCCACTGGTCGTGACACCCTCGCCGGCACCCGTCGCCACGGCATAACCCGGGCGAAGCACGCCGCGTCCTTCCAGGACCACGCCGGTCAGCTTGCGGGACAGGCCGTTCTCCAGCTGCCGCTCCAGCGCCTCGCGTCCGTTGAACCGCCGCTCATCCTTCATCGCCACGGTCCAGCCGAGCGCCGATTCGAGCGGTGTCACGTCCTCGTCCATGTCCTGGCCGTAAAGGTGCATGCCCGCCTCGAGCCGCAGGGTATCGCGCGAAGCCAGGCCGCAGGGCTTTACGCCCGCAGCCGCCAGGCGCCCCCAGAATTCGATGGCTTCCTCGGCAGGCAGCAGGATTTCATAACCGTCTTCGCCGGTGTAGCCGGTGCGCGCAATGAACTGGCCGCAGCACACCAGCGCGCTGAACGGCGGCATCGAACGGATGTCATCCACCATCTCCGCGGGTAACAGCGAATGCACTTTGTCACGCGCTTCGGGTCCCTGGACCGCGATCATCGCCAGTTCAAAGTGCTCGGTCAGCGAGATACGATATTCCATACCGTTCCTGGCCAGCCAGGCCAGTCCTTTGTCGCGCGTCGCCGCGTTCACCACCAGGCGGTACCAGTGGTCGTCCATGTAGTATCCGATCAGGTCGTCGATCACACCGCCGGACTCGTTGAGCATGCAGCTGTAGAGCGCCTTTCCGGGCGCTTTCAGTTTCGAAACGTCATTGGCCAGCAGGCGCAGCAGGAAATCGCGCGCCTGTGGGCCGCGGATATCGACCACGGTCATGTGCGAGACGTCGAACATGCCGGCGGCGGTGCGCACGGCTTTGTGCTCGTCCATTTGCGAACCGTAGTGAATCGGCATGTTCCAGCCCACGAAATCCACCATGCGAGCGCCGGCGGCGACGTGGGCGTCGTAGAGGTGTGTTCGATGCATCAGGCTTTCTTCCCGGTGTTTGATGAAATCATTCGTCCGTCTTCAGGGGTTTGCGGAACTTCAGCGTCATTCGGTTGGATTCACCGATCGACATCATGATTGCCCGCAACTGGGGGTCGTCGCGGCTGGTGCTCATGACCGGCGGCAGGCGCCAGACCACGTCGTCTTCGGTGGGCCGGTCTTTCTCGTTCTGGTTGATCTCGATGGCATCGATGTACTCGAACCCGGCCGCCTCCATGAACGCAATCACGGCCTCGCGTTTGAGGTAGCCGGCTTCGCCCGAAGCCCAGTCGTCCGGCATTTCGGGACGCGCTTCATGCTGCACGACACCGACGATGCCGCCAGGCTTGAGCACGTCGTACGCGTCCTTCAGGGCCTGGGTCAGGTAGCCGCCTTCACTCTCGAAACGGGCCAGGTTGTGCAATGCTCGAATAAACAGCACCGTGTCCGCCGTACCCTTCATTTCCTCGGCAAGCGAGCCGAACGGGAACGCCGAGAAGGCGGCGCTGTTCGGGATTTCCCAGCGCTCGGCGCCGGCCACCCAGTCCTCGGACCAGGTTTTTCGGTCTTCGAGCTGCTGCTCGGTGAAAAAGCCGAAGAGCGGAAACATTTCAGCGGAATAATCTGCCCCAATGAGCGTTCCCTTCGGGCCGAGGTAGGCCGCCAGGATACGCGAGTACCAGCCGCCGCCGGGCAGAGCCTCCACCACTACGGTGTCGGGGGCGACCTCAAAAAACGCCATCGTATCGGCCGGGTTCCGGAACAGGTAACGCATCTGTACCTCGGCGCGCTGGTCTGCCAGTGCCGCCTCCATTTTTTCACTGTCGAACGCGTTGGCATAAAGCGGCGCGGCTATGCAGGCACAGCTGAACACCAGGAATAGCACATATTTTTTCATTTCGTTTCTCTGCAAAATTTCTCAAGAACAACCGCATTCATCATAAAAGATAATTTCCGGGGAATGCCGCAAGCCCGGGTTCAGTGCACCTGCGACTCCATCAGGATCAGCATCATCATCAGTTCGGCGTTGCGCAGCATCGCCTCGCCTTCAAAACGCTCCTCGGCCTGGGCGTTCATGATCTGGGCGGAATTGATGCGCCGCTGAATCAGGTCCTCGTCGATCTGCTCGTCGAACATGCGCTGGTAGGCATCCAGGCGGCCGCCCAGGTCGATGATGGCCTGGTTGGTGATCCGCGTGAGCTCTTCCTGGAACTCGTTGTACTCCATCATGTTGCGAAGGTAGACCGTCTGGCTGCGAAAGGCGGCCAGCCGCTCGGCTGCCTGGGCGTCATCCGCTGACGGCGTGTATTCGATGCTGTCGGCGATGGCCTCGCGAATGATGATGGCGTCGGCCGCCAGCGCATTCACATCCACCATGCTGATCAGGATCGGGTTCCGGCGCGCGATTTCGGTCAGGCGGTCCTGGACGGCGTCGCCGTTGTCATAAGCGAAACGGAA
>JASFSI010000092.1:0-6602 GCA_050114495.1 Lysobacterales bacterium
ACCCACGCAGCTTTGCTGCGATGCGCTCTCAACCCCGCCTTTCCGTGAGAAACAAAAAAACCCGCGCAAGGCGGGTTTTTTCATTTCTGGCGGAGAGGGTGGGATTCGAACCCACGGTACGGTTACCCGTACACTTGATTTCGAATCAAGCCCGTTCAACCACTCCGGCACCTCTCCAGAAATCTTTTCAAATTGTACGCTTTGCAAAAGCAACCGCTGCGCGGCGTTCGGGTGGGATTATGTCGGGCATCCTGCCCTCCACCCCTGCGGGGCCGCACGCGCTTCGCTCGTGCGTTCAAATTTGTTCCCGACAAATTTGTCGAACCCACGGTACGGTTACCCGTACACTTGATTTCGAATCAAGCCCGTTCAACCACTCCGGCACCTCTCCGTGCGTGAACGAGGGGGTGGAAGTATAGCGCAATGCCGCCTTTCAGGGCCAACTGGCGGGACTAAATCGTTTGTTCGGCAAGTCTCGTTTTGCTCTTGGAACTGCCTCGTTAATTCCTTAACATGGAACGTTCCGGATTTCGCTTGTTTTCGAAGGCCGGTCGGGGCATAAAACACTACAACAGGGCGGATCAATAACCACAAACGCCCGCATGATCGGCTTACGAGTCAAAGGATCCGTCATGTGCTCGATTTTCGGCGTGCTGGAAGTACGCCAGGACCTGGATACGGTCCGAAAAATGGCCCTTCGGCAGTCGCGCCTGCAGCGCCACCGCGGCCCGGACTGGAGCGGCGTGCACGCCGCCGGCAGCGCGGTGCTCGCGCACGAGCGCCTGTCCATCGTCGACGTCAATACCGGCGCCCAGCCATTGCTCAGCGAAAACGGCCGCCAGGCCCTGGCGGTCAATGGCGAAATCTACAACCACCAGCACATTCGCGATCGCTTCGAGGGCCGTTACGCGTTTCGCACGCATTCCGACTGCGAGGTGATCCTGCCGCTGTACCTGGAGCAGGGCACGGACTTTCTCGATGAACTCAGCGGCATGTATGCCTTTTGCCTCTACGACGAGGAAAAGGACTTCTGGCTGATGGCCCGTGACCCGATCGGCATCATTCCGCTCTTCTATGGTCACGATTCTGAAAACCGCCTTTATGTCGCTTCGGAAATGAAAGCACTGATGGACGTCTGCAACCAGGTGCACGAGTTTCCCCCGGGTCATTACTGGTGCAGCGGCGAGGCGGCGCCGGTTCGCTGGTACCGCCGCGATTGGGAAAACTACGAAGCCGTCAAGGATGCGGTGACCGACCGCGAGGCCATGTGCCAGGCGCTGGAAGACGCGGTCGTCAGCCACCTGATGACCGACGTGCCCTACGGCGTGCTGCTGTCCGGCGGGCTGGATTCTTCCATTACCGCCGCGCTCGCCGCCAGGCACTCGGCCATGCGCATCGAGGAAAACGAGGAATCACCGGCCTGGTGGCCGCGATTGCATTCTTTCGCGATCGGCCTGGAAGGCTCGCCCGACCTGGCCGCCGCCCAGCGGGCGGCCGACCACATCGGCACCGTGCACCACGGGCTGACCTTCACCATCCAGGAAGGCCTCGACGCGCTGGAAGAGGTGATCTACCACCTTGAAACCTACGATGTCACGACGATCCGTGCCGCCACTCCGATGTTCCTGATGGCGCGCAAGATTCGCGCGATGGGCATCAAGATGGTGCTGTCCGGCGAAGGCGCCGACGAGATCTTCGGGGGTTACCTGTATTTCCACAAGGCGCCCGACGCGCAGGCCTTCCATGAGGAAACCGTGCGCAAACTCTCGCGCCTGCACAGCTTCGACTGCCTGCGCGCCAACAAGGCCATGGCGGCCTGGGGCGTGGAAGCGCGGGTGCCGTTCCTGGACAAGGAATTTCTCGACGCGGCCATGCGCATCAACCCGGCCGACAAGATGATTCGCGATGGTCGTATCGAAAAACACATCCTGCGCGAGGGCTTCGCACACTTGCTGCCGGACGAGATCGCCTGGCGCCAGAAAGAGCAGTTCTCCGACGGGGTGGGTTACGGCTGGATCGACGCGGTCAAAGACTATACCGATGAACAGGTCAGCGATGCCGACATGGCCCGCGCTCCGGGCCGTTTTCCGCACAACCCGCCGGCTTCGAAGGAGGCGTATTGGTTCCGCAGCGTGTTCGAGCAGCATTTTCCGCTGGCTTCCGCCGCGCTGACGGTGCCGGGCGGCCCGACCATCGCCTGCAGCACGCCGGAAGCAGTTTTGTGGGACCAGACCCTGCAGGAAATGAACGACCCGTCGGGGCGCGCCATGCGCAACGTGCACAAGGATTCGTATTGATATGAGTGACCAGGCAAAACACTTGCTCGTGCAGAAGTTCGGCGGCACGTCGCTGGCGGACCTGCGCGGATTCGACGCCAGCGCCGAGGTAATCGGGCAATACACCGACGATTTCAGGGTGATCGTGGTGCTGTCGGCCGTTAAGGGCGTCACCGACCTGCTGCTGGCGGCGATCGATACGTCGATGGAGGGTGAGGACGGTTCCAGGCATCTCGACGAGGCCATCAGGCGCGAGCGCGCGATAATCGACGACCTCGCGGCCGAGGGCGTTGAAGCACCGCGGGGCAGCCGCTACCTTCAGCAGCAGGAAGGTGTTTTGTCCCGCATGGTGGAGGGCATCCGCCTGCTGGGCCAGTGTCCGGACGAAACGCGCGCACGCATCCTGGCCACCGGGGAGGGCTTTTCCAGCCGCCTGATGGTGGACGTGCTGAACGCACGTGGGTTCAAAGCGGAATGGTCGGATACCGACATACTGCCGCCCGCGAACGACGACTGGCTGGACTCGCTGATCGACGTGGACGCAGCAGTGCCGCTGGCGAAACAGCGTTTTGAAACCGACGCCGACGTCGTGGTTTTGCCCGGGTTTTACGGCCGCAACGCCGACGGCAAGATTCAGTTGATGGGCCGCAACGGTACGGACTACTCCGCCGCGGTGCTCGCTGCCGCCTCCGGGGCGGGCTTGTGCCAGATCTGGAAAGAGGTCGACGGGTTTTTTACCGCCGACCCGCGCATGGTGAGCAATGCACGCTGCCTGGAAGAGGTCAGCTACGAAGAAGCCATGGAACTGACCTATTATGGCGCCAACGTGATCTCGGCCAAGGCCCTGATGCCGCTGGCGGCAAGGGGAATACCCTGCCAGGTTCGAAACACCTACGACCCGTCCAAGCCGGGCACGCTGGTGCACGGGGGCGCGCAGCCGAGCGGCAACGTGCGCGGCATCTCGCACCTGCCGAACGTCTCGACCATCACGCTGCAGGGCGGCTTTCTGCGCGGCCGCGTCGGTGTCGCCCAGCGTGTCATGGGTGCGCTGGCCGGGGTTTCGGTGTCGACCCTGCTGATCGTGCACTCTTCATCGGAGTACAGTCTCAGCATCTGCGTCCGCCAGGTCGACGAAGAAAAAGCGCTGCGCGCCTTGCGCGAAGAATTCCACTTCGAGTTGCTGCACAAGCTGCTCGAGGACATCAACGTGCTCAGCGGCCGGGCGGTGATTTCCCTGGTCGGCGAAGGCATGAAGCACGCGCGGGGTATCGCGGCCCGGTTTCTCACCGCGATCTCGACCGCTGGCGTCAACGTCGAGGTCATCGCGCAGGGTTCGACGGAGTTCTCGATCTCCGTGGTGGTCGAGGGTAAAGATGCCCAGTCCGCCGCCCGTTCCTGCCATACTGCTTTCTTTGGCCGCTCGACGCATTTCGACGTGGTCCTGCTGGGCTGCGGCAACGTGGGCGCCGAGCTGCTCGACCAGTTCCAGCGCCAGGCGCAAACGCTTGAAAGCCACCACATGGACCTTCGTGTCCGCGCCATCGGCAACAGCCGCAAACTGCTGGTGGCCGACGATACGATCGAACTGGCGGACTGGAAGGAGACGCTCGAAAGGGATGGAAAGCCCTGGGGCATCGACGACGTCATTGCCATTCGCAAACGCCTCGGTTTGCTCAGCCCGACCCTGATCGACTGCACGTCCGACGAGACCATTGCCTCGTCCTATGTGCGTTTTCTGGACGCCGGTTTCAATATCGTGGCGGCCAACAAAAAGGCCAACACTTCGGATTACGATTACTACGTCGCCATGCGCGAGGCGGAGAAGCGTAATTTCCGCAAGTTCCTCTATGAAACCAACGTGGCCGCCGGCCTGCCCTTCATCGATACCCTGCAGAGTCTGATTCGCTCGGGTGACGAACTGCTCACCTTCGAAGGGATCCTGTCCGGTTCGCTCTCCATGATTTTCGGCCTGCTGGAAGACGGTGAGCCGCTCTCTCGCGCGGTTTCGAAAGCGATGGAACTGGGTTATACCGAACCCGATCCGCGTGACGACCTGTCCGGCATGGATGTGGCGCGCAAGCTGCTGATCATCGCGCGCGAAGTCGGGCTGCGGCTCGACCTCGATGACATCACGGTCGAGTCGGTGGTTCCGTTCGAAGCCGTTGCCAATGCCGGCCGGGACAAGCTGGTCGAGGCGCTGCGGGCGCAGGACGCTGCTTTTGAGGAACGGATCGCTTCCGCGGCAGCTGGCGGGAACGTGCTGCGCTACGTCGCGCGGCTGGAGGAAGGAGCCTGCCGCGTGTCAGTCGAGGAAGTCGGGCGCAGCAGTCCCCTGGGCGCGGTGCGAAACGGTGAAAACGCCCTGGTCATTCATTCGCGTTATTATCAGCCCATTCCGATGGTGCTGCGCGGCTACGGCGCCGGTGCCGCGGTGACAGCCGCCGGTGTTTTCGGTGATCTCCTGAGGACGGTCTGGCGCCCACTGGACAACTGAGATGAGCCAGCAAACCGAGAAAAAAAAGCTTTCTGTATACGCGCCGGCGTCGATCGGCAACATGTCGGTGGGTTTCGACGCGCTGGGCCTGGCGCTGGCACCGATCGACGGCACTTTGCTTGGCGACGTGGTCAGCGTCGAGACCCTGCCCGGCGATGAAGATGATTGGCGCCTGGACGTGAGCGGCCCCTTCGCCCGCGCGCTGCCGCCGAACCCCAAAGATAATATCGTGACGGCCTGCTGCCGCGCTTTCAGTGATACCGCCGCACGCCAGGGGCACGTAATCCAGCCGTTGAAACTGACCCTGGAAAAGCGCCTGCCGATCGGCAGCGGCCTGGGCTCCAGCGCCAGTTCCGTGGTTGCGGCGCTGGAAGCTTTGAACCGCTTTCATACCCACCTGCTTTCCGCGCGCACGCTGTTCGGCCTGATGGCGGAAATGGAAGGCGCGATCAGCGGTGAAATCCACCTCGACAACGTCGCGCCCTGTCTCTACGGCGGGCTGCGGCTGTGCCCGCCGGGAAGCCAGCAGGAGTATGCCCTCCCCTGGCCCGGCGCCTGGCGCGCGGTGGTGTGCTGGCCCGGCACGAAACTCGAAACGCGCCGCGCGCGCGCGGTACTTCCCGACCGCGTGGAGCGCAAGACCGCCGTTCGTCACGGCGCCCAGTTCGCCCAGTTCGTGCATGCCCTGCATTGCGGTGATGCGCAGCTTGCCGGGCAGTGTGTCGTGGACCATATTGCTGAGCCTTACCGTCGCGAACTCCTGCCCGGATTTGACGAAGCCCGCGTGGCATTGCGCGAGATCGGTGCGCTTGCGGTCGGTATTTCCGGATCCGGTCCGACGATTTTCGCGCTGGTCGACGACTACGACGTTGCCGAGAAAACGGCACGCTGGCTGGACAAAAACTATCGGCAAAACGACACCGGCTTCGTGCATGTCTGCCGAGCCGACCAGGGCGGCGCACGCTGCATCGACTGAGGCTGCCGCCATGCAACTTGTCAATATTCGCCATCACGATGAAACGGTCGATTTCCGTACCGCGGTTCTACGCGGACTCGGGCGCGGCCAGGGCCTGTTTTTTCCCGAGGCTTTTGAATCGCTGGACGACGTAGCCGGCCTTTTGGAACTGCCGTTTCCGGAGCGCAGTGTTCATGTTTTAAAGCACCTGGTCGGCGACGAGATCGAGACCGGCACGCTGCGCGAGATGGTCCGGTCGGCCTTTGATTTTCCGCTCGAGGTCGCGCAACTGGACGACGGGACGCACGCCCTTGAACTGTTTCACGGCCCGTCCCTGGCGTTCAAGGACTTCGGGGCGCGCTTCATGGCGCGCTGCCTGGGGGAATTTCACGACGGCGGGCCGATGACCATTCTGACCGCCACCTCGGGCGATACCGGCGCCGCGGTTGCGCATGCTTACTACGGTCAGCCCGGCATCGAGGTGGTGATTCTCTACCCGAAGGGCAAGATATCGCCGCTTCAGGAGAAGCTGTTCTGTACCCTCGGTGGCAACGTGCGCACCGTTGCGGTCGATTCCGACTTCGACACCTGCCAGAAACTGGTGAAGCAGTCTTTCGAAGACCCCGGCCTGCGCCGGGAACTCGGGCTGAATTCCGCCAACTCGATCAATATCGCACGCCTGCTGGCGCAGGTCTGCTATTACTTCGAGGCCGCGGCGGCGGTCAGCGACCCGCAGCGCATGGTGCTGTCGGTACCGAGCGGCAACTTCGGCAACGTGACCGCCGGGCTGATCGCGCGGCGCATCGGGCTGCCCTTCAAGCGCATGATCGCGGCCACCAACGTCAACGACACCGTTCCGCGTTTCCTGGCCAGCGGA
>JASFSI010000093.1:0-6598 GCA_050114495.1 Lysobacterales bacterium
CCCCGACTCCAGCGCATCGAACAGTTCGCCGGCAATGTTCAGCCCGTACTGGCTGTCGAGTTCGCGGATACAGGTAGGGGAAGTGACGTTGATTTCCGTCAGCCAGTCGCCGATCACGTCCAGCCCGGCGAACAGGATGCCGCGGCGGACCAGTTCCGGGGCGACCCGGCCGACGATCCAGCGGTCCCGCTCGCTGAGCTCGACGCCCACCCCGGTGCCTCCCTTGGCCAGGTTGCCGCGAAAATCTCCCTCGCCGGGAATACGCGCCAGGGCGTAGGGAACGGCCTTGCCGGCAACCACCAGGATGCGCTTGTCGCCGGCGCTGATCTCCGGAATGTAGCGCTGCACCATCACCAGTTCACGGTCCTTGGCCGTGATGGTCTCCAAAATCACGTTGAGATTCGGATCGTCCGCCTCCAAACGAAAGATCGACTCACCGCCCATGCCGTCCAGGGGCTTGACCACGGACAGGCCGTGTTCGAGCGCAAAGGCCCGGATTTCACTTGAACGGCGCGTGATCAGCATGGGTACACAGCACTCGGGAAACTGCGTGATGAAACACTTCTCGTTCGCGTCGCGCAGGGCGTTCGGCCGGTTGAGTACCGTGACCCCGGCACGCTCGGCGAGATCGAGAATATAGGTCGTGTAAATGTAGTCCATGTCGAACGGCGGGTCCTTGCGCATCAGCAGGATGTCCAGCTCCGCCAGTTCTCCATTAACCGTTTCGCCCAGCGTGAACCAGTCGTCGCGGCTGTCCCTGACCTCCAGCCTGGCCATGCGGCCGTAGGCCGTGCCGCCGTCGACCGTCAGGTCCCGCGGTTCCATGTACCACAGCTCGTGCCCGCGCCGCTGCGCTTCGAGCAGCATCGCGAAAGTCGAGTCCTTGTAGGTCGTGATACCCGCGATCGGGTCCATAACCACGCCGGTTCGCACGGGGCCGGTTTGTCTTTCAGCCGGGTCAGTCATTCGGACTCCTTGGTTTCGACCTTGAATTCGCTGCCGGTATTATCGGCCCTGAAGGCTTGTCAATTCCAGCGCCAGGCACTCGTTTCTCCCCAAAGGCTTGTATCAGCTTTTTATCATAAGCTATTGTTACTGCTGGAATCTGATTTCGTTAGTGGTAGACTAATGAATCCAGCGGATATCCGCTGAGGCAACCAGGGAAGGAGTTATGTCAGAGGAAGTCATGAACGAAGACCGCCCCACGGATACCGGGAACGCTTCGCTGAGAATACTCGTGGTCGATGACAGCTCGACCATTCGCCGTTCAGCGGAATCCATGCTCAAGGCCGAAGGTTACGACGTGATGACGGCGGAAAACGGTTTCGAAGCCCTGTCGATCGTCGCGCGGCACCAACCCGACCTGATTTTCATGGACATCATGATGCCCCGCCTGGACGGCTACCAGGCCTGCGCCATCATCAAGAACAACCTGCAATACCGTTCCACGCCTGTCGTGATGCTGACCAGCAAGGACGGCCTGTTCGACCAGGCCAGGGGCCGCGTGGTGGGCTCCGACCTGTACCTCACGAAGCCCTTCACGAAAGATGAATTGCTGAACGCCGTGGCCCAGCACGCCGCGTGACACAGGTGCAAAAGGTAACTCCACGCGCAGGGAAGTGAATGGACAAATGACGGCCACCGGATCAAATGCCGCGTTTCGCAAGCTGCTCGAATACGAGAAGCGGGCGGCAAGCTATGCCCCGGGCTCCGGCGGCGGAAGCGGAACTTCTGACGAATGGAGCGGCGTGGTTTTTAAAATCGACGGCACACGCCTCGCCTGCAACATCAATCGCATAGGCGAGATTTTGCCTTGCCCGCCGTCGACTCCCGTACCGGGAGCGAAACGCTGGATCATCGGCCTGGCCAATGTCCGTGGCGAATTATTGACCATTGTCGACCTCAAGGATTTCCTGAGCGGGGTGAAGACTCCCATGACCACGGAGACCCGCCTGCTGACGGCGACGCTGAACAAGGCACCCATCGGCCTGCTGGTCGACGAGGTAATCGGACAGCGTCATTTTCTCGACAGCGAAGCCCTGGAAGCGGAACTGGATGGCGACGCCCTGCTAAGCAGCGTGGTCAGCCGCCGCTACGATCTCGGCTCGGAAACCTGGCACGAGTTCGATATCGAACGCCTGTTTTCCAACCCGGATTTCCTGAACGGCGCTGAAGAACACTGAATCGGCGGCACGAGATGAAACCCGAAAAACAAAATCCAAGCTGGCTCAGATCGGGCGGTCTTTATGCCCTGGTGGGATTCCTCGTGCTGGTGCTCGGCTTCGTGGCGGTCACGTTCATTCTGCTGACACGCGAAAGCCGCTATGAACAGGAGTGGGTGCGCCTTGCAACGGACATGCAGATCCACTCGCAGCAAATGGCCAAGTCCGCTGCCGAGGCCGTTGAAGGCCAGCGCACCGCCTTTCTGCAGCTGAGCGACTCTACCGGGGTCATCGAGGATACCGTGCAGGCGCTGAAAGACGGCGACCCGATCAGGTCCCTGCCGGCGCTGCCCGATTCGATGTCTGAAACGCTGGTTACGCTCGATCGCAGCTGGAGCCGGATGAACCAGAGCGCCCGCGTGATACTGGACCGCGAAGACCAGGTGCTCGCGCTGGCTTCCGACAGCACCGCCATTATCCGGGTCATCCCGCAAATACAGGATCTCACCGACCAGGCCATTCGGGAGCTCACCCGGGGCAATGCATCGCGGCAGCAGCTGTTCCTGGCCGGCCGCCAGCTGGTCCTGCTGGACCGCCTCCTGCGTCACCTCAAGGAGATGCTGCGCGGCGGCGAAGGCGCGCCGGGCGCCGCCGACAGTTTCGTCAAGGAAGTGGGCTATTTCGAACAGACGATGAATGCGCTGCTGCAGGGCAGCCAGACCGTCGGGGTCAGTCAGGTTGCGCCCGGCAAGGCGCGGGTCGCATTGAACGAAGCCCGCCAGTTGTACGAAGGCGCCCGGCCGCAAATGCAATCCATCCTTGCGTCCATCGAGGATGTACTCGAGGTCCGCAGCGCTGCCGAGGACATATTCGTCGACAGCCTGGACATGTTCGACCTGTCACGCACCGTTTCAGGCGATGTGCTCTACCGCGCGGAATCACGCCTGTGGCCCTCGCTCTGGTCCGGCTCCCTCGCCCTGAGCGTAATCCTGGTCTCGATCGCGTTCCTCGTCCGCTCCTTCCTGGCGGCCGAACGGCGCCGCGCGGTCGAAGCGGGCATGCAGAACCAGAAGAACCAGGCCGCGATCATGCGCCTGCTGGAAGAAATGAGTTCGCTGGCCGACGGCGACCTGACCGTCAGGGCCACGGTAACCGACGACATGACCGGCGCCATTGCCGATGCCGTCAACTATGCCGTGGAACAATTGCGTGAACTCGTCAAGGGCATCAACACGACCGCCCAGACCGTGTCGGAATCGGCCCAGGAAACCATGGACACCACCGGCGAACTGGCTGCCGCTTCCCAGAAACAGGCCGGCCAGGTTCGCGAAGCGACCGATACGATCAACGTACTGGCCGAGTCATTCGACGCAATGGCGAGAAAATCCCGCGAGTCGAACGAGGTAGCCCAGCGTTCTGTCGAGACCGCGCACAAGGGATCGCAGCTGGTGCAGCAGACCATCATCGGCATGGACAAAATTCGCGAGCAGATCCAGGACACGTCGAAACGCATCAAGCGCCTCGGTGAGTCCTCGCAGGAGATCGGCGACATCGTCGAGCTGATCAACGGCATCGCCGAACAAACCAACATCCTGGCGCTCAACGCCGCCATTCAGTCCGCTTCTGCCGGGGGCGCCGGCCGCGGCTTCGCGGTTGTGGCCGACGAGGTGCAGCGGCTTGCAGAACGCGCAACGAACGCGACACGGCGCATCGAGATGCTGGTCCAGAACATCCAGACGGACACGTCCGAGGCGGTCGTGTCGATGGAAACCACGACCTCGGAAGTGGTGTCCGGCGCCGAGAAATCGGAGGACGCGGGCGAGGCGCTGAAGCACATCGAACTGGTGTCACGCGATCTGTCCAAGATGATCGAGGAAATATCCAACGAGGCCCACACCCAGTCGGAGACAGCGACGCGGGTGGCGGAGCAGATGAACAGCATTCGCGATGTCTCGATCAAGACATCTGCGGGCACGACGCAAACCGCGCTGGCCATGGGAAGGCTGGCCGATCTCGTGCACAAGCTCAGCGACTCGGTCGCCGACTTCAAATTGCCCAGGGACGGGAGCAAGACCAAATGATTTTGAGCGGCACCGGGGGCAACCCGGCGATTGCGTGGGTACGCGAAGATCTCGACGCGGCCCTCGACAGCATACGTACAAACCTCGAGGCGTTTTCGGCAGACCGTGCGCAGCCCGCACCCCTGAAGGTCATCCAGGACCAGTTGGAACGCATCAACCTGACGTTCCGGATCATGGAGCAGGAAGGCGCCGTGCTGCTCACCGACGAAATGCTCCGCGTCGTCGCTTACATGCTGAACAATCCCGATGCCTCCCTGGGCGATCCGCTCAACGCGATAACCGATGCGGTCGTGGTGCTACCCGCCTACCTGGATCGTCTGCAGGCCGGGCACGAAGACCTGCCCGTCCTGCTGCTTCCGACGCTCAATGAGCTGCGCGCCACCCACGACGAAAAACTGATGTCCGAGGGCGCGCTTTTTGCTCCCGTGCTGGACGTCATGGTGCCCGAACTCAGCGGAAGCGAAGCCGATCACGTTCAAGGCAACGAATTTTCGGCGTTCGCGGGCAGTGTCCGCCGCCAGTACCAGGCCGGACTGCTCGCGTGGCTCAAGGAACAGTCCAACAGCGCGCTGCTGGAACCCATGCAGGATGTGTGCCGGACGCTTTACATCCGCATGGCGCGCAATGACCTCCGCCGGCTGTGGTGGATCGCCTCGATGGTCATGCAGGGCCTGCGCGAGCGCGCCATCGACAACGATCTTCCGCTGCGCAGACTGTTTGCCCGCCTCGACCTGACCCTGAAAGCCCTGCTCGAGGGCGGGGAGGATGGCCCTTCAAAGGATAGCCTGGTCGCGCTGTCGCGCGCTTTGCTCTTCTACGCCGCGCAGGCCCGGCCCGGCTGCAGCGCCACGGACAACCTGCGCGCGCGGTTCGGGCTGGAACAACTGATACCGGACCGCGAGGCACTGTTGCGCGCACGCGGAGCGGTAACCGGCCGTGACGCCGAACTGTTCCACTCCATCGGCGAGGCCGTGCGCGAGGAGCTTGCGCTGGTCAAAGACACGCTGGACATGGAGCTCCGCACCGGGCGGATCGAACAAACGCAGCGGGATGCAAGCAAAAAAACACTGGGGCACCTCGCAGATACCCTGACCATGCTCGATCTGCCGGTCGCCGCCCACGCAGTCGAGAATCTGCTGCCGGCGCTTGAAGCGACCGACGGCGTCACCAACATGGACCTGGATTCGCCGCTGCTCGGCCTCGCGCAGGACCTGCTCGAAGTCGAGTCCGTATTGAATGCCCACATCCAGATGCTCGGTGAACCCGTCGAGCAAGCCGAAAATGCCGGATTCAAGACACTTCCGCCGCACGAGCAGCGCCAGATTTTCGGCCAGATGCTGGAGGAATGCGTTACGACCCTGCACGGGGTGCAGGACGCGATCCGCGAACGCCTGGACGGAAATTCCGAGGCCGACTTCAGCACGGGACTCGGCCTGATCGCTGGCGCCATGGAAGTCGCTGTTCAGCCCCTCGTCAGTGAATTGACGCATCGGCTGGACCAGACACTCTGCGCCGAATTCAATGCGCAGGCGTCGAAGTCCGACGGTTTGCCTCCCAACCTGATCCCCCTGTCGGATGCCGTCGCGGCCCTCGAGCTTTTCCTCGTCGGCTGCCGCGACGACCAGGGAAACGGCGAGCAGATGCTCGAGGTCATGCACGAACGGCTTGCGGGAATCCCGGGTTCAGGGGTCCAGGCGCCGGAAGCGCCCGCCGAGGAGCTGCCGACAGCGGCTCCTGCGGACACCCCGGAGCCGGTTTCCGTACCGAAGGGCATCGACGCGACCTTGCTCCAGATCTTCCTCGAAGAGTTCGACGAGGTGCACGCCCGTCTCGAAGATCGCCTGATGGACTGGCTCGACGACGTAACGGACGCCGGCGCGCTGGCCGAGGTGCGACGCGCCTTCCATACCTTGAAAGGCAGCGGCCGCATGGTCGGAGCTGCCGAGCTGGGTGATTTCGCTCACCGCTACGAGGACGTGCTCAACCGCCTGATCGAAGGAAAGATCGAATTCAGCCAGCCACTCGGCGACGCACTGACGCTGGCTGCCGGAGCGCTCAACGCACTGCGTGACCAGCTGACCGGCGAGGGCAGCGAACTCGGCGCGGCCGGCGTTACCGAACTCATGGCTTTCGCCAAGCGCCTGGAAGCCGGTGAGCAGCCTGACATCAACACGCTGTCAGCCGTCCTGCCGGCGCCGCTGATGCGGCTGATCAGCGATGAAGCCGGCGCGCGGCCGACCGCGGAAGAACCGGTCGAGGCAGCCGCGGAAGAACCGGTCGAGGCAGCCGCGGAAGAACCGGTCGAGGCAGCTGCGGAAGAACCGGTCGAGGCAGCCGCGGCCGCGACCGGTCATG
>JASFSI010000094.1:0-6589 GCA_050114495.1 Lysobacterales bacterium
CGGTTCGGAAATGTACCTCGGAGAGGATGCCACCGAGCGCTTCGTCTTTCAGCCGGGACCGATCTTCGCCAACATCGTTTTGGCGGATGAGATCAACCGGGCGCCCGCCAAGGTTCAGGCCGCGCTGCTCGAGGCGATGGAGGAAAGGCAGGTGACGGTGTCGGGCAACTCCCACCGCATGCCGAAATTGTTCATGGTCATGGCCACGCAGAACCCGATCGAGCAGGAAGGGACCTATCCCTTGCCCGAGGCCCAGATGGACCGGTTCCTGATGCACGTGCTCGTCGATTACCCCGATGAGGCGTCCGAATCCCGAATCATCCGGCTGGTGCGTGGCGAGGAAGGCGGCGCCGGCCATGAGCCGGCAGCGCCCATAGAACAGCAGGTCGTGTTCGAGGCCAGGGACGAGATTCACGGGGTCAATGTGAGCGCCGCCATCGAAAAGTACATCGTGGATTTGATTTTTTCGACGCGGTTCCCGGAGCGCTACGGCGAGCAACTGGCCGCGTGGATCCACGTCGGCGCCAGCCCGCGCGGCGGCATTGCACTGGACAAGTGCGCCCGTGTCAACGCCTGGCTGGACGGCCGGGAGCAGGTGCTGCCCGATGACGTCAGAGCCGTCTGCCACGGCGTGTTGCGGCACCGGCTGAAGCTCAGCTACGACGCCCATGCCGACGGCGTCTCTGCCAACGATGTTGTCGACGAAATCCTGAAGGTGGTCGCGGTCGCCTGACCAAACGCCCCTGATAGCGAAGGATGCAGTACACCCCCATCAAGAAACGTCAGCCGGGCAGGCGCGCACCGGCGGGCGTCTATGCCGACCTCGACGAGTTGATGCGCCTGCGCTTCAAGGCGTCCGGCTTCAGTTTTCTTCCGCGCCAACCCGTGCACAGCATCCTGAGCGGCCAGCACGCCTCGAAACTTCGCGGCAGGGGCCTCAACTTCGAGGAGTTGCGCGGTTACCTGCCGGGCGACGACACCCGTCATATCGATTGGAAGGTAACGGCCCGCACGCGCGAACCGTACGTGCGGGTATTCACCGAGGAGAAGGACCGCACCGTCTGGCTGCTGGTCGATCAGCGCCTGTCGATGTTCTTCGGCTCGAAGGGGAAAATGAAATCGGTCATCGCGGCGGAAGCGGCCGCGGTAGCGGCCTGGCGGGTGCTGTCGCAGCGTGATCGCGTCGGCGCCGTGGTTTACGACGACACAGGTCTTAGCGTCATTCCACCGCACCGCAGCGAACAGCGGGTAACGCAGATTCTCAAGTGCATCGTGGCCAAAAACCATGCTCTCGACGCCGGCAGCGAAGCGGCGCCGGAGCCTGCAATGCTCAACCGCGCGCTGCGCCGGGTCGCGGCGCTGGCCCGGCACGACTGCCTGGTTTGCCTGATCGGCGATGCGACGGGAATCGATGAAAAAACGCGGCAGTACGTCACCCGCCTGACCGAGCACAACGACGTGCTGTCCGTATTTGTTTACGACCCGCTGGAACAGGCCATGCCGGAGGCGGGCCGGCTTGTCTTTTCGGACGGGACCTCGCAACTGGAATTCGACACCGCTCAGCGCCGGCCGCGGCAAGCCTACGAGAACGACTTTCAGCAGCGTACTGAACGCATGGCCGCCACCTCGCGCAAGCACGCTATACCCCTGCTGAAGATTTCTACCGCGGCCAATGTGCTGGAGCAGGTTCGGGACCAACTGGGCAGCTACCGGAGGTGAACGACCGACCATGAACGATTCCGGCAGCCTGCAGAACCTCAACGACATCGTTGTGCCCGGGCCGGTCGCGTGGTGGCCGCCGGCGCCGGGTTGGTACGTGATGGTGGCCCTGGCCATTCTGGCACTGGCCTGGCTGGGGTGGAATCGCTGGCGAAGCTGGAACCGCAATTGCTATCGCCGCGAGGCGCTGCAATCGCTCGCGAAAATCCGGGCTACGGATTCTGCGGAGAGAGCGCAGGATCTGCCCGAATTACTGAAGCGGGCGGCCCTGACGGCCTGGCCGCGCAGTGAGGTCGCCGCGCTGACCGGGGAGCACTGGCACCGCTTCCTCGACCGTTCGGGCGGCATGGATCGGTTCAGCGCCGGGGCCGGCCGTGCCCTGGACCGCCTGGCTTACGGCGGCGCGGATGCTCTGGGACGGGACGAGTTGCTCGATCTGTACGGAGCGGCCGAACAGTGGCTGAGGCGTCACCGGTCGCCGGTCAGGGAGGCCTGACGTGCTTCAGTTCGCCTACCTCTGGGTGTTCGCCCTGTTGCCGCTTCCGCTGCTGATACGCTGGTTCGTGCCCGCATACCGCGAGCCGCGCCTGGCCGTGCGCGTACCCTTCATGGACCGGTTGCGTCGGGCTACCGGGCGCGAGGCGGACACTCGCCCCGCGGTGACCCGCCGCCGCCGGTTGCAATGGGCACAGTTGATTCTGATCTGGGTATCGATCGTTGCCGCGCTGGCCCGGCCCCAGTGGCTGAGCGACCCGATTGTGCGCGAACTGCCGATGCGCGACCTGCTGGTGGCCCTGGACCTCTCGGGCTCCATGGAGACCCGGGATTTTACCGCCCCGGACGGGACCGCGGCCGAGCGGCTGACCGCTGCGAAGCAGGTCCTCGACGGCTTCCTGGAACGCCGGGACGGCGACCGGGTCGGGCTGATTTTCTTCGGTTCGGCCGCTTTCGTGCAAACGCCGTTCACGGACGACCTGGACGTGGCCCGGGAACTGCTCGAGGAAGCGCAGATCCGGATGCTGGGTCCGCGAACTGTACTGGGCGACGCCATCGGCGCGGCGATCCCGCTGTTCGAGCGCAGTGAGGTGGACGACCACGTGTTGATCGTTCTGACCGACGGCAATGACACGGGCAGCATGGTGCCGCCGGTGCGCGCCGCCGAGATTGCCCGGGACGAAGGCATCGTGGTTTACACGGTTGCAATGGGCGATCCGCAAGCTGCCGGTGAGCAGGCCCTGGACGAGGCCACGCTGAGCGCGATTGCCGAGACGACGGGCGGTCAGTATTTCCACGCGGAAGATCGCGCCGCGCTGGAACGCGTCTATGATCAATTGGACGAACTCAACCCCCGTCAGGTGGAGACCTCCGTGTACCGGCCGCAGAACGAGCTGTTTCACTGGCCGCTGGGATTCGCGATGCTGCTCAGCCTGGCCCTGTTCGGGCTGGCGGAAATTGCGGCGCGGGGACGGAGAAAGCCTGAGCCGGCGGCGGGCGCACCGGCGGGCAGGGGCGTCCGATGAACTGGCTGGATACCTTCCATTTCCTGCGGCCGGCCTGGCTGCTGATGCTGCTGCCGGCGGCCCTGGTGATCTGGTCCGTGCTCCGCAGGCAGGACCCGGCCCGGACCTGGAAGCAGCTGATAGATCCGCGACTGCTCGAGCACCTGGTCGTGCGGGGCGACGCGAAGCGCAGCCGTTTTCGCCCGGTGTACATCCTGGCCGCTGCCTGGTTGACGGGCGTTGTCGCCCTGGCCGGCCCGGCCTGGGAGCGAGAGCCGAATCCACTGGCCGAGGACCGGTCGGCGCTGTTCATCGTCGTCAAGGTCACCCCCGAAATGCTGGCCGAGGATATTCAGCCCAACCGGCTGCGGCGCGCGGTGCAGAAGATCGGCGACCTGCTGCAATTGCGGCCCGGCGCCAGGAGCGGCCTGATCGCCTATGCCGGCAGCGCCCACCTGGTCGTGCCGCTGACGTCCGATCCCGAGGTCATTTCGTTCTTTGCAACGGAGCTGGAACCCAAACTGATGCCGGTCGCCGGGGACAAGCCGGTCCAGGCGCTGACCCTGGCCATCCGGCGCCTCGAGGCTTCCGGAATGCCCGGGTCCGTCGTGCTGGTGGCGGACGCGGTCGATCCCATGCTGTCGGGCGAGATCGAGGCCTTGCGCGAATCCGGGTCGGCGGACATTCACGTGTATGCCGTCGCGGCGGGACCTGAGGTAGTGCCCCCTGCTGGCAGTCCGCCGGCGCCGGCGCTGGACGAGGCTGCCATGCAGTCCGTGGCCCGCGCCGGCGGCGGCACACTGGTACGAATCACCCCAGACGACACCGACCTGAAGCAGCTCGCCTCCCGCATCGAGCGCAGCGTTGCCTCCGCGCCGGTGCAGGAGGGCGAGCGCTGGAAGGACGCGGGCTATTACCTGGTCTGGCTGATCGCGCTGCTGTTGCTGCCCGCGTTCAGGCCCGGGGGAGGGGTCGCATTGTCATGATCATCAGTCGAAACGCGACAAGGATCTTCCCGGCCCTGCGCGGCCAGCCTGTTCGGCGCCGCTTTCTAAGAACGGCGGTGGTTCTGGCCGTAATCCATTGGCCGTCCTTCGCGCTTGCGGACGGTTTCGTGGACTTGTGGCTGACACCCGACCAGCACGGGCAAAAATTGTTCGACGATGGCGAATTCCTTGCCGCGGCGGAGACGTTCGAGGACCCGGCCCGGCGCGGGGCCGCTTACTTCCGGGGTGGAGATTTCGAAAACGCCGCATCCGTGTACGGGCGTCTTCGTTCACCCGAAGCGGCCTACAACCGGGGTAACGCGCTGGTCATGCTGGGGCGCTACGAGGAGGCGATCGAAAGCTACGGACGGGCGCTGGACAGCCGTCCAGACTGGCCAGAGGCGGAGCAGAACCGGGAGATCGCCCGCGTGCGTCTCGAGCGGCTCGCGCCGCCGGACGACGATGCCGGCGGGACCGGCGGAGCGTTGGGGGCGGATGAAATCGTGTTCGACGACAGCGGCCGTGTTAACGAGTCTGGCAGTGAGGTAGTCAGCGAGGGCGGCGAAATGTCCGAGGAGGAGCTGCGGTCCGTGTGGCTGCGGCGCGTCGAAAACGACCCGGCGGATTTCCTGCGCGCCCGCTTTGCCTATCAGTTGTACCGCGATGAGCAGGAGGTGGCCGATGAGTAGGCGGCTGATGCGCATTTTCGGATGGCTCGTGCTCAGCCTGGCTCTGAGCCTGGCCGCACTCGCCGACGAGCCGCAAGCCGAGATCCGCTTCTTTGCGGAGCCACCGGAAACCTTGTGGCTGGGCGAACAGGTAACGCTGAACCTCGAGCTGTGGAGCGACGGCTTCAGTTTCCGTGGCCAGACGTTTTCCCTGCCGGAGGTGAAGGGGGCGTTCCTGCTGCAACCGGACGCCACCACCGTCAAGCTGACCGAGCGCCGTGGCGGCACTACCTGGCAAGGACTCCGCTACCCGTTGCTCCTGTTCGCCCAGCGCGAGGGCCGCCTGGAAGTGCCGCCGTTCGACGTGAGGTTCGAGGTCAGCGCGGGGTTCGGTCGGCCGGCATCGACATTTCAATTCCGGACGCCCCCGCTGTACGTGGAAGCCAGGCTGCCGCCGGGCGTCCGGCAGGGCGAACTCCTGGTCACGTCGAGCGCTGTCGACTTCGAGTCGTCCTGGACACCGGCGCCGGCCGGGGACGAGCCGCTTCAACTGAAGGTCGGGGACGCGCTGAGCCTGCGGGTCGACCGCAGCGCCGATCGCGTTCCGGGCATGGTGTTTCCGCCGCTGCCGGTATACGAAGCCGAAGGCCTGGCTGCCTACCCCGACAAACCCAAGGTCGCGGACCGGGCGGACCGCGGCGCCCTGGTGGGCACGCGCAGCGACTCGATAACGTATATCTGCGAGCAGGAAGGCCGCTACCAGATACCGGCGATCCGTTTCCAGTCGTGGGATCCGCAGCGGAAAGTATTGTCGGAACACATCATCGAGGCCGTAAACCTGGATGTTGTCCCGAACCCCGCATTCGGCACCGGGCCCGCGACTGACGAAAGCGCCGACGAAGTTGCGGTCCGGCCGTTCGGGGCCTGGAAGACTTTGGGCGCCGCCGTGCTGGCTCTGGTCCTGGTCCTGCACCCGGGGCGTTGGCTGGCGGGCTGGGCGGGCGCCAACTGGCGGCGGTGGCGAGCCAGGGTCGAGGCCGGCGAGGCCTGGGCCTTCCGGCAGGTACGCCACGCATGCCGCGGCGGGGATGCCGGGAAAGCCTATCGCGCAATCGCGACCTGGCTGGGCCGGGTGGGCGGCGCCGGCCGCATCACGACCCTGTCAGGGTTGGCGGACGTGGTCGGCGACGAGGGCCTGGCCATCCACGCACGCCAACTGCAGGCCTCGATGCTGGACAGTAATGATTCATCGTGGAACGGGCCGGGAATGTTCGAAGTGCTGAAGGCCGTCAGGAAACGCGTGTTGCGTTCCGCTTCCCGCACCGACAGCCTTCGACCCCTCAATCCAGGACCGAACGCGCGCCATTGAACATCCGGGCCGTTCAAGGGGTTGGTATCTTGCACGCCGCTTCTAAAGACAGCTTGGTGAGTTCCGGGGTGATCCCGAAGTGAACTTCGCCTGCCAAATCATCGGCGGCCAGTTTGATCGTGACCGGTAAGCATTAATGAGTTCAGTTTTTTGGTTATTCTGAGCGGCCATTCGGCCTTATTTCATTGCTCTATTCATTCCGTTCGGTGGCACCATCCCGGTGCAGGCCGGCGGCCCGTTGGAACGTTTCAGCTACGAGGTCGGTGAACTGGGTCCCGACGAGGTCGAGATCGACGTGGCTTACTGCGGTATCTGCCACAGCGACCTGAGCATGATCGACGACGAGTG
>JASFSI010000095.1:0-6549 GCA_050114495.1 Lysobacterales bacterium
GAAATATGAAGGCCTGCCGGTTTTCATCCACGCTGTACCATCCGGTGCCGAAAAACGCGGCCGAAGCCCAGTGCACCTGTTCGGCGGCCTTGTAGGCGGAAACCTGTGCAACCGCCGTCCCGGCCGCCCCGAGGCACGACATGATGAGCAGCGCAAACGCGGTGATCCGCCAGCCATTCCGTTCCATAGTCTGGAATAATAAGCGACCCCGTTACAGCGAAGCGAATCGTTTTCAACCCGGAGTCTTCGATGCCAAGCGACCATGCAACGATTGAAATCACGGCACTCGCGGTTTACCCGGTCAAGTCCATGCGCGGCATCGCGCTCGAGCAAGCCTCGCTGACGCCGCTCGGTATCGAGCACGACCGGCGCTTCATGGTGGTCCGGGCCGACGGAACCTTCGTCACCCAGCGCGATACGCCGGCAATGGCCCTGGTCGAAACCGCGATCGAAGCGGACGGCCTGCTGCTGTCCCGCGAAGGACGCGGATTCGTGCGTGTGCCGTTCGAGGCCCGTGGAGGCAAGCGGGTCGAGACGCGGGTATGGAAAGACGCCTGTACCGTCGAGGACCAGGGAGAGGTGATTTCCCGCTGGCTGAGCGAGGCGCTGGAGAGCACCGAGCGGCTGCGGCTGGTCGCAATGGCGCCCGGATTCAAACGGCCGCAGGGAAAACCCGGCCTGCTCGGAGCCGCCACGCGGACCCTTTTCGCCGACGCTGCACCCTACCTTGTAACCAACGAGGCGTCGCTCGAGGCACTGAACGCGAGATTGCAGGAAAAGGGCGAGCCCCCCGTGCCGATGAACCGCTTTCGGCCGAACATCGTGGTGCGCGGCCTGCCGGCCTTCGCCGAGCACAGCGCATCGCGACTGCAGGGCGACGACTGCGAACTGCAGCTTCGCTACCCCTGCGAGCGCTGCATCGTGACCACGATCGACCAGGACACGGGCGTTAAAAATCCCGCTTTCGAACCGTATCGCAGCCTGGCCGAACTCAACCCGGTGCCCGGCCGCGCGAGCAAACCCGCCTTCGGCCAGAACGCCACGCTGACCCATGCCGAGCCGGTCACCGTTGGCGTCGGCGACCGGCTCAGGTTTGTTCAAACGGTCAGTTGAAGATTTTTTCGAGCTTCTCCGTGGCCTTGGTCTTCAGCAGTTCGAGGGCCGCCGCCGCCACGACTTCGTCCAGGATCTCGCGAACGATGGCTTCTGCCACTTCCGGCGGCGTGCCCCGCAGCCCGGTCAGCTCAACCTCGTCGACCGTGATGTTCGAAGCACGGTCCAGCGTGGTCGACTCGAACGCCGCCCGGGACTCGTTCATGCGGAACAGGTCGATCGTCAGCACCGGCGGCGGCGCGCTGTCTTCCGCCGGTTCCGGCGTGTCGGAACCGCGCTCCATCCCGGCAAGCAGCGCCGTGAAATTGGTCGCGCCATCCCGCTCCTCGATCACGATTTCCGGCTTGTCGACGATGATGCGCCGAATTTCCAGTGTCTGGTAATTCACCACCGCCTCGATACCGCGCAGGGTGAAGGCGTTCGGATTCGAAAAGCCGGCCGGGTTGGCAACCGTGATGTCGGAAATGGTCAGCGAACCACCCCCGAGGTCGGTGACGACCTCGCCCACGGTCACCTGCGTGGCCAGGGTCTCGGTACCGATCTTTTCAATCTGCTGCGCGATGAAGTCGTCCATGCGGTAGGTCATGAAGTACCACAGCGCGCCGCCCGCCAGCAGCACCAGGACCAGCAAAACAATCAGGATTTTTTTCATTACAGCGTCTCCGCAAGCTCAATCGTGAGGCCTATTCTCAACTGGGACGGGCCACGCAGTCCACCCCGCAAAACCGGCGCCCCGTTTACTCACCCGCGGCTTTTGTCGCGAGGCGGTTGCGCCCAGCCCGGTATGAATGCCTCGAAGCCGCGCCTCGGGCTACAATATGCTGTCTTATTGGAAAGCCGCATGAAACAAGAGAACCGCGAAACAACACATTTCGGATACCGTGAAGTGCCGGTGCGTGAAAAAGCCGGGCTGGTGCGCGAGGTGTTCGAGTCCGTGGCCGGCAGCTACGACCTGATGAACGACCTGATGTCGCTCGGCGTCCACCGGGCCTGGAAACAGGATTTCGCGGCCCGCAGCGGCGTGCTGCCCGGCGACCGGGTGCTCGATCTCGCCGGCGGCACCGGCGACATCGCGGCGCTGATGAGCCGGCGGGTCGGCGCCAACGGCCGCGTGATGCTCACCGACATCAACGAGGCCATGCTGCGGGTCGGCCGTGAGCGGCTGGAAGACCGCGGCATTGCCGGCAACGTCGACTACGCCCTGGTCGACGCGGAAAAGCTGCCCTTTCCCGATGCATCGTTCGATGCCGTAACCATTGCTTTCGGCCTGCGCAATGTCACCGACAAAGACGCGGCGCTGCGCGAAATGCGGCGTGTACTGAAACCCGGCGGCGGGCGGGCCATGATCCTGGAGTTCTCGAAAGTGGCGTTCGAGCCGCTGAAGCAGGTCTATGACGCCTGGTCTTTCGGCGTACTGCCGGTGCTGGGCAAGCTGGTCGCCAACGACGAGGACAGCTACCGCTACCTGGCCGAGAGCATCCGCAAGCACCCGCCGCAGGAAGAACTCGCCGCGATGATGAAAAACGCGGGTTTTGAAGACGTCGGCTTTCGCAACCTGACCGGCGGCATCGTCGCCATTCACCATGGGAGCGCCGGCTGACCATGCCCGAATACCGCACTCCGCTGCCCGGCATCCTGGCCGGATTGCTTCAAGGCGCCGTCAACCGCCTGCTCGCGCTGGACGACAACACGCCGGCCCGTCTCAGGAGGCTGTCGGGCCGTCACCTGCAACTCGACATCGAGGGGTCCGGCATCACGCTGTTTTTCTCTTTTTCCGACCGCCGCGTGCGCGTCGGGACCGGCCTCGATACCGAACCCGACACCGTGATCAGCGGCTCCCCCCAGGCGCTGTTCGCGATGGCGGTGCCCGACGGGACGGGCGGCTGGCAATCCGGGGACTCGCGCGTAAACATCAGCGGCGACGCCAACCTCGCCCGCGACCTCGAGCGCCTGTTCTCGCAACTGGACCCGGACTGGGAAGGCAGCCTGTCCCGGGTCTTTGGTGATGTCCTGGGTTACCAGGTCTCGGCGGGGCTGCGCAGCGGCGCCCGGCAGGCCCGTGAAGCGGCGGAAGAGGCCGGCGAGATGGTCGACGACTTCCTGCGCAGCGGACAGGCGCCGGTGGTGCACGCGTCCGAGTTCGATGCATTCGGCGAATCGCTCGACGAACTGGAATCAACGCTGCAGCGAATCGAAGACCGGCTCGACCGCCAACAAGACAAGGATCGCTAAACAAGATGCTACACGGCCTCAGGCAGTTCACCCGGCTGATCAAGATCAGCGCCATCCTCTCGCGTTACCGGCTGGACGAGTTCCTCGAGGCGACCCACCTGTACCGCCCGATGAGCCTGCTGCGCTTATTTTCGCCCCGCTCAAAAGATATGGCGCAGCGGCCGCGCGGCGAGCGATTGCGCATGGCATTGCACGAGATGGGGCCGATCTACGTGAAATTCGGCCAGATCATCTCGACGCGCCGGGACCTCGTGGCACCGGATATCGCGGACGAGCTTGCCCTGCTGCAGGACCAGGTGCCGCCATTTCCCGGCGAAGAAGCACAAGCCATCGTCGAGAAGGCCCTGGGCAAACCGATTGCCGATCTGTTCGCCTCCTTCGAACTCAAGCCGCTGGCCTCGGCTTCGATCGCCCAGGTCCACGAGGCCACGCTGTCGGACGGCCGGGAAGTCGTGGTCAAGGTCGTGCGGCCCGGGATCCGCAAGCAGATCCGCCGCGACATCAACCTGCTGATGGCGGTCGCCCGTCTGGCGGAGAAGTACTGGGAGGACGCCGCGCGCGTCAAGCCGCCCGAGTTCGTCCGGGAATTTGAAATGTTCATCTTCGACGAACTGGACATGACCCGCGAGGCATCCAACGCCTCGGTACTGCGACAGAATTTCAAGGACTCCGACGATCTGTACGTGCCGGAAATCCACTGGGAGTACACCAAGGATCAGGTGCTCGTGATGGAACGCATTCACGGCGTTCCGATCAGCGACGTCAACCGCCTGCGCGAGGCCGGCGTCAACATGGAGAAACTGGCCAAGACGGGCATCCGGGTTTTCTACACCCAGGTCTTCCGCGACAACCTGTTTCACGCGGACATGCACCCGGGCAACATTTTCGTCGATATCAGCGACCCGCAGAACCCGACCTACATCGCCCTCGACTTCGGCATCGTGGCCAGCCTGACGCAGAAAGACCTGTATTTCATATCCGAAAACTTCCTGGCCATGTTCAATCGCGATTATTACCGCGTGGCGCTGCTGCACCAGGAGTCGGGCTGGGTGCCGCACGACACCCGGCTGGAAGAACTCGAGGCCGCGATCCGGGCGGTAGGCGAACCGGCCTTCTCACGACCGCTCAACGAAATCTCCTTCGGCGAACTGATGCTGAAACTGATCCAGGTGGCCTATCGCTTCCGGCTGAACATCCAGCCGCAATTGATCATGCTGCAAAAGACCCTGCTCAATATCGAGGGGCTGGGACGCGAACTGTTCCCGGACCTGGACGTGCTGGAGGCGAGCAAGCCCGAACTGGAGCGCATCCTGCGCGAGAAGCACGGTATCGACAACACCGCGCGTGACCTGCGCGAGCGTCTTCCCGGCTGGTTGAGCAAGGCGCCGGAAATGCCGGGACTGCTGCACGACTACCTGAAACAGGCCGTGACGGGCACGGCCACCACCCGCATCGACCCGCGCGACCTGGAAGAATTGCGCCGGTCCGACAGCGCCTCGAACCGCAAGCTGGCGCGGGCCATCAGTGGCGGCGCGCTGTTTTTCAGCGGCGCGCTGCTGGCTGCGCTCGATGCCGGACCCTGGTTTCTGTGGGGCATTTCAACGCCCGGCCTGTTGCTCGCAGCCGTGGGCGCCTGGTTGATGGTCCGTTCCCTCAGGTAACAGCAGGAACCCGCCCTGCGGGCAATCGGGTCTTCGTAGGAGCCCGCCCTGCGGGCGATCACCGCAGGCCGAGGTAATCGGTCTTCAATGCTCGATCCATCAGCCCGGCCCAGGACTGGGCCGCGACATTGTGCCCACCCCTTGACGGGGTCTATGAGAACAGGACGTTCTCAGAGAAGTATCACAGGGATGTGCGCGCCAGCGAACGTCCCCGAAAAGGGGTGGGCGCCGTGGCGCGGCCGGGTAAACCTGTCCGAAAAAGCCATCGCCCGCATGGCGGGCTCCCACTGAGTCACGGGCAAGGTCCGACATTGTTTCGCCCGCAGGGCGGGCTCCAACAGCACATGCCTACCTGCGCAAAATCGCCCACCAGCGGGCGATATTCAGCAGGCTCATCAGCGAGGCGGAAACGTAGGTCATGGCGGCCGCCCGCAGCAGCCTGCGTGCGTGCCGGGCATCTGATTTGTAAAGCACACCCTGCTGTTTCAGCATGGGCATCGCGCGCCCGAAACTCGCGTCGAACTCGGTGGGCAGGGTCAGCAGGTGCACCGCGACCGCGGAGCCGAGGGTCAGGATTCCGCCCAGCAGCATCATGGCCCCTGCATACGGCAGCCGGGTGATGCCGACGATCAGCGGCGTGGCCATCAGCATGGCGGCACCGGCCTTCTCGATCGGCCCGACCCAGCGCACCAGCCGCGTGCGCCATTTCAGCGGAATGAACCCCGTGGCGTCCTGCACCGCGTGCCCCACTTCGTGCGCGGCGATGGCCACCGCGGTGAGCGAGCGGCCGCTGAAGTTCGAAGCGGAAAGGCGCACCATCTTGTCAACCGGGTCGTAATGATCGCCGGCCTCGGTCGCCTCGACGCCCACGTTATCAAGACCGGCGGCGTCGAGCAGCGCACGCGCCGTTTGCTCGCCGTTCGCCTCGTAACGGTCACCGGGCTCGCTGTAACGCGCCATCACCCGCCGCACCCAGATATGGGGGCCGATCAGCAGGATCAGGAGCAGTACTGCGATCACGACGATGTGCATGGGCCAGCGCCTTTTCAGTGAGTGTCAACAGGCCCTAAAGTATGGGTTCGAGAAAAAAGAAAAAAGACCCCAGGAAAAGCACCAGCAGTTGCCTTCGCGTCTTGACGACCTCGGGAAAATTACCCATGGGGTAGTAATGACGGTAAAAGTCGGGGTGATCCGGCGGCAGCGGCTGCATGCCCGGGGCCAGTTCAAACGCCGAAGTATCGCTCCCGGAAAGCGGATCGTAATTGCCGTCGATACCGGCGGGTGGCTGCAGGGCGTCTTGCAATTGCGCTCCGCGCGGCTTCAGCGCCACGACCCAGCTGTTGCCGGGCTCGATGTCCCGCCGTATCAGCGCCTCGAGATGCGCGGCGAAGGCATCGTCCCAGACGATCAGCCCGTTTTCCGTGTTGAATCCTTCCGAGCGGGGGTCGAAATTATGCGACCCGATCATGGCGACGCGCCCGTCGACGACAAACGACTTGGAATGCAGGCCGACGCGCGGCGAGGGCATCGGGATCGTCGAGTC
>JASFSI010000096.1:0-6499 GCA_050114495.1 Lysobacterales bacterium
CTTGTGATCATCCACGACGACATAAACCGTATCGGCGTCGAAGCGGTCGGCCTTGATGTCGTTGACGAAATAGTCGTCGGCAACGCCGGGCAGGCGCTCGATGGCGCGCCAGGATTCACCGCCGTTCTCGCTGACATGGATGCGGCCGTCGTCGGTGCCTGCATAGAGCAGCCCGGCCTCGACGGGGGATTCGGAAAGCGAGGTGACGGTGCCGTACTCGGACATGGCCATCAGGTCCCAGGGCGCATCGATGCTCCAGACCCGGCCCATCATCTCCATCTTCAGGCGGTCGCGCCCGTGCGACAGGTCACCGCTGATCGCGGTCCAGCTGTCACCCCGGTTGTCCGAGCGCCAGACGCGCTGGCTGGCGAAGTAGATCCGCTTCGGATCGTGCGGAGAAATCAGGATCGGCGCATCCCAGTTGAAGCGGTCGTTTGGCTCGTCCGCGGCCGGCTGCGGCTTGATGTAGACGGTTTCGCCGGTCTTGCGGTCGTAGCGGGTGATGTTGCCTTTCTGCCACTGTGAGTAAACGATGTCCGGGTTCGTCGGGTCAACGGCGGGCTGGTGACCGTCGCCGGAGAGGGTGATGAACCAGTCGCTGTTGCGGATTCCGTTGGTATTCATGGTGCGCGAGGGGCCGCCCTGGCTGTTGTTGTCCTGGGTGCCGCCGTACACGTTGTAGAAGGGCGCGTCGTAATCGACGGCGACCTTGTAAAACTGGGTGATCGGCAGGTTGGCGATGTAGCGGAAGGTCTTGCCGTCATCGAATGACTCGTAGATGCCGCCGTCGGTGCCGTACATCACGTAATCGGGATCGTTCGGATCGAATACCGTTGCGTGGTGGTCGCTGTGCCGGTGCCCCATGGGCTGCTGTACGAAGGTTTTACCGCCGTCGTCGCTGATGTGCAGCATGGCGTCCATCTGGTAGACGCGGTCCAGCTTGTGCGGGCTGGCGAAAATTTCCTGGTAATAATGCGGCCCGGTTCCGCCCGAGAGGTAATCACTGCGCTTTTCCCAGCTGCCGCCGGCGTCCGTGGAACGCCAGAAACCGCCTTTGCGGGCACCCAGTTCAATGGTTGCATACACCACGTCGGGATCGACCGGCGAGATGGCGAGACCGATCTTGCCCTTGTCCTCGGTGGGAATGCCGTTGGTCAGTTCGCGCCAGCTCTGGCCGCCGTCGGTCGATTTGAAAATGCCGGATTCCGGCCCGCCGTTGATCAGCGCGGCCACCGTGCGCAGGCGCTGGTGTTTCGCCGCGTAAATCACGTCCGGGTCGCGCGGATCGAGATGCACCTCGTTGACGCCCGTGTACTCGCCGCCGGAAAGAATGTTTTTCCAGGTCTTGCCGCCGTCCGTGGATTTGAACAGGCCGCGGTCGCCGCCGCCGGACCAGAGCGGCCCCTGCGCAGCGACGTAGACCACGTCGGAATTGCGCGGATCGATACGGATCATTCCGATGTGTTCGGATTCCTTCAGGCCCATGTTTTCCCAGGTCGAGCCGCCGTCCAGGCTGCGATAGACACCGTCGCCGTATCCCACGTGGCGTCCGGAGACATTTTCACCGGTGCCGACCCAGATCACGTTGGAATCGTTGGGGTCGATGGTCACCACGCCGATGGAGTAGGAACCCTGGCCGTCGAAAACCGGGGTCCAGGTCGTACCGCGGTTCTCGGTCTTCCAGACACCGCCGCTGCCCACGGCCACGTACCAGGTGCTGCGCCGCTTGGGGTCCACCGCGATATCGGCGATGCGGCCGGACATCAGCGCCGGGCCGATGCCGCGCCATTTCAGGCCGGAAAACGTTTTGGCGTCCATTCCGGGAACCGTGTCTTCCGCGGCAACGGAAGTCAGGGGAACGGCGCTGATCGCCAGGATGCAGCCCAGTGTCAGCAGCTGAAGGAATCTGTTCATGAATGTCTCCGGTTCGTCGTTTTCACGGGAAACGGCCGCCCGTCAGCGACCGTTCCGTTCAGGCTGGCGATTATGCCATAAATGCGACGGCTTCCCTGCTTTCATCGAATTGTCTGCGGCGGTGTGCAGGCGGTGACGGTAGTGGCTTGTCCTGTTTTGCCGGGAACCGACAAAGGGCTATATACTTGCTGCCAGCTTGCGCTTCAGGGAATAGAGGTCATGTCGAGCAGTTCTTCTTCCGGTCAGGGACCAGCAAAATCCCCGGCCGTCCATCACGAGCGAAATCCGGGCCTGGCATTTGATCCATCCCTTTTTGATCATATTCGAGTCAACCGCAGCGCCGTCGAACGCCGGGCCGGCACGATCGCTGCGCGACGAACCGTCAAGAAGGCAAACCAGGCCGCCTGGCTGCTTCGGGCCGTGAGCTGTATCGACCTGACCACGCTGGCCGGGGACGATACACCGGGCAAGGTCAAGCGACTTTGCCTCAAGGCCCGGCGGCCCGTGCGCGATGACCTGCTCGAAGCACTGGGCGTTCGCGACATCGGCCTTACGACGGCGGCGGTCTGTGTCTACCATAACCAGATCGAAACCGCGGTGGCCGCGCTCGCGGGAAGCGGTATCCCCGTGGCGGCGGTGTCCACGGGTTTTCCCGCGGGTCAGATCCCCCTGGCGCTGAAGCTCGAACAGGTCAAGGAATCGGTGCATGCCGGGGCTGCGGAAATCGATATCGTGATCAGTCGCCAACACGTGCTTACCGGCAACTGGAAATCCCTTTACGATGAAGTTGCCGCATACCGCAAGGCGTGCGGAGAAGCACATCTGAAGACCATCCTGGCGACCGGGGAACTCGGTACGCTGAGCAATGTCGCTCAGGCCAGCTGGGTTTGCATGATGGCGGGAGCCGATTTCATCAAGACCAGCACCGGCAAGGAACGGGTCAACGCGACCCTGCCGGTCAGTCTCGTCATGGTGCGCGCCATTCGCGACTACCTCGATCTGACCGGGCACCTGGTCGGTTACAAGCCGGCCGGTGGGATCAGCAAGGCCAAGGAGGCGCTGGTCTACATGATCCTGATGAAGGAAGAACTGGACGACCGCTGGCTGCGGCCCTCGCTTTTCCGCTTCGGCGCGAGCAGTCTGCTCGGCGATATCGAGCGTCAACTCGAACACCATGTAACCGGGCGATATTCGGCCCGCCACCGTCATGCATTGGCCTGACGCGAGGGACAGAACGAACAATGGAAGTCAGAGACCTTTTTGAATCGATGGAATACGGCAAGGCGCCGGAATCAAAGGACCGCGCGCGGGAGTGGCTGGATCGGCGCGGCGGGATCCTGGATCACTTTATCGGCGGCGAGTGGGTTACCCCGGCCGGCGGCGAGTATTTCCCGACCCGAAATCCGGCGACGGGCGACATGCTGGCCTCGGTGGCCGACGGCAGCGACGAGGACATCGGGAGAGCCGTGGCCGCCGCGGCCGACGCGCTCGAAGGCTGGGTGGCCATCGGCGGGCACGGTCGCGCCCGCTACCTGTATGCGATGGCGCGCCACATCCAGAAAAATGCCCGCCTGTTTTCGGTGCTGGAGAGCATGGACAACGGCAAGCCCATTCGTGAGTCACGTGACGTCGATATCCCGCTGGTCGTCCGGCATTTTTATCACCATGCGGGCTGGGCCCAGGTCATGCGGGAAAAAATGCCCGAATTCAGGCCGATCGGCGTCGTCGGGCAGATCATTCCCTGGAACTTCCCCCTGCTGATGCTGGCCTGGAAAGTCGCCCCGGCGCTGGCCATGGGTAACACGGTCGTCCTGAAACCCGCTGAATTTACCTCGGCAACGGCCGTGCTGTTCGCCGAGATGTGCGCCGAGATTGGCCTTCCTCGCGGCGTGTTCAACGTCGTGCTGGGTGATCACAAGGCCGGACAAGCGCTCGTCAACCACGCGGGCGTGGGAAAGATCGCATTCACCGGATCGACCGAGGTGGGTCGCATCATTCGCCGGGCGACGGCCGGCACGGGCAAAAAACTGACGCTGGAACTCGGCGGCAAATCGCCTTACATCGTTTTTGACGACAGCGACGTCGACAGCGCGGTCGAAGGCATGGTGGATGCGATCTGGTTTAACCAGGGGCAGGTCTGCTGTGCCGGTTCGCGCCTGCTGGTGCAGGAATCGATCGCCGAGCGTTTTTACGACAAGGTCCGCCGCCGCATGGAACGGCTGGTCATCGGCGACTCGATGGACAAAAGTATTGATATCGGCGCACTGGTCGACGTCGGGCAACTCGAGCGCGTGACCCGGCTGGTCGATTCCGGCGTGAAAGAGGGCGGCGAACTCTGGCAGCCGGAATGCGAATTGCCGTCGGGCGGTTGCTTTTACCCGCCGACGCTGATCACCGACGTGGCGCCTGCCTCGCAATTGTGGCAGGAGGAAATATTCGGGCCCGTCATGGTCTCCGGTACGTTCCGCACCCCCGCGGAAGCGGTCGAACTGGCCAACAACAGCCGTTACGGCCTGGCTGCCAGCATCTGGACGGAAAACATCAACCTGGCGCTGGATATCGCGCCGCGACTGAAGGCGGGCAGCGTGTGGGTCAACGGCGCAAACCAGTTCGACGCGGCAGCCGGTTTCGGCGGCTACCGCGAGTCCGGTTTCGGTCGCGAAGGCGGCATCGAGGGCCTGTACGAGTACGTCAAGCCGTTCTGGGAGTCCCGCCTGAGCAAGGACCCGGTCCAGCAATTGCCGCGCTTCGTGCCGGTGGAGGAAATCGACCCGCACGAGGCCCCTGCGATCGATCGCACGCCCAAGCTGTACATCGGCGGCAAGCAATGCCGGCCCGACGGCGGCTACAGCAACGCGGCTTACGACGCCCGTGGACACGTCATCGCCGAGGTGCCCGCCGGCAATCGCAAGGACATTCGAAACGCGGTGGAAGCGGCGCGGGCCGCTGAAGGCTGGAGCGCGGCGACGGCGCACGGCCGGGCGCAGGTGCTGTTTTATATTGCCGAAAACCTGGCCGCCCGAGCGGACGAGTTCGTCAACCGGATTGTTTCGCTCAGTGGCAAGGATGCCGCCGCCGCCCGTGCCGAGTTCGAATTGTGCCTGGCGCGGACCTGGCACTATGCGTCCATGGCGGACAAGTTCGAGGGCCGCGTGCACGAGACGCCTTACCGCAACGTGACCCTGGCGATGAACGAGCCGTTGGGCGTAATCGGGATCGTGGCGCCGGAAGAAGCCGGTCTGCTCGGTTTCGTATCGACCGTCATGCCGGCGATCGCGATGGGCAACCGCGTGGTGGTCGTGCCGTCCGGCCACTACGCGCTGCTGGCCACCGATTTTTACCAGGTGCTCGATACCTCGGACCTGCCCGGCGGTGTCGTCAATATCGTTACGGGCGACGCGGAGGTGCTGGCGGAGACGCTGGCCCGTCACCTGGATGTCGAAGGGCTATGGTACTGGGGCACGCGCGCGGGCAGCCGCATGGTCGAAACCGAGGCGGCCGCGTCCATGAAGCGCACCTGGGTGAACTATGGCCTGTTCCACGACTGGCAGGACAGCGAGCAGGGGCAGGGCGACCAGTTCCTGCGCCGTGCCGTCGAAGTCAAGAATATCTGGATTCCCTACGGCGTCTAGCCCGAACATTTCACCAGTCGGATTTGGCTTTTTTGTCAAGAGATTGAATTAGATGCGGAATATCAAGTTTTTTGAGGACGCCTACGATTTACAGCTGGCTCCCGAGCCGAATCCTATCCCGGCCCTGGCTGGTCCAGGCGCGACTGGGCCTCGTCTTCCTTCAACCCATAGCTATGGCTATGGATTTCAGTCCAGCCCTAGCCCCAATCGCACCTGCCCTGCGCCATCATCCGGGATACCGGTGCAATGTTAGGGCTAGCCTGACCCGGTTGTGACTCCGAGTTCGGTGACGACCCACTCGCCGTCCTCGGATTCGACGGCCTGCGATTCGACGATCTGCGCTCGTTCGGGCGGCATTCCCTGCTCCAGCATGGCATCCAGAATGGCCTGCGCCCGCTGTGCGGCCAACTGTTCCAACTCGGCGGCGCCGATCGGCTGAGCAGGCAGCAGGCGGTCGATCAGTTCCCCGGAATAAGCGGTCCAGTCCATGACCGGCTCGCCTTCGGGATCGTTTGCCGGCGGCGCGGAGTGCAGGGCGCGCAGCGGTTCGAGATCCACGTTGGGGAAACGCTCACGATGCAATGCTTCCAGCACGGAACGAATTTCGTCGTCGAGTAATTCGTTGCTGTCGCTGGCTTCGCCTATTTCGCGTCCCATGCGCTGGAATACCGTGGCGCGCAGGCTGAGAAACTGCAGCGCCGGTATGTCTGCGGCAGCGTCATATACCCCGCTGATTTCCAGGCCGAGTTCGGGCCGCTTTTCGAGCGCCTCCCGAAGCTGCGCGATGCGTTCCAGTTCGGGTGGTGTCAGGTCCGAGCGGCCCGCCAGGAACTGGATCTGGCCGAAGTCCTCGGAGTCTACGCCGATCAGGCTGCCCAGCAGCTTGAACGGCGCCGTGACCGCCTTGACAATCAGGTTCGTGAACGCTTTCCAGATGACGCCCCCGATCCGGA
>JASFSI010000097.1:0-6441 GCA_050114495.1 Lysobacterales bacterium
AGGACAACAGCGCTTCATCCACCATTCTGGAGTGGACCGAGCAGGGCCGGGTACCGGACGCCGTTATTCGCGCCGGGATCCGTCGCCTGTGCCGGCAGCGACTGGCTGAAATCGAGGCGCAGGACATCGAGGCCTCCGCGCGTCGGCTCGAAGCGTTCGTCGAACTGATGGATCGCGGTCCGGTTGCGCCGGTGCCGGATCTCGCCAACGAGCAGCATTACGAAGTGCCTTCCGATTTTTTCGGCGCTGTTCTGGGCCCGCACCGCAAGTACAGCTGCTGCCTTTGGGACGACGATACAAAGACGCTCGAGCAGGCCGAGGCATCCGCCCTGGGCAAAACCTGCGAACGCGCTGGAATCGAGGACGGCATGGACGTGCTGGACCTGGGTTGCGGCTGGGGTTCGCTGAGCCTGTGGATCGCCCGCCGCTATCCGGCCTGCCGCATCACCTCGGTATCCAATTCTTCTTCGCAGCGCGAATACATCCAATCGGTCGCCCAGGCGGAGGGCCTGAATAACCTCACGGTGCTCACGAGCGACATGAACGATTTCGCCGCAGCGGGACAGTACGACCGCATCGTTTCGGTCGAAATGTTCGAGCACATGCGTAACTACCGCGAACTTTTTTCACGCGTTCACGGCTGGCTGAAGCCGGGCGGGCGTTTTTTCATGCACATTTTCTGCCACCGCAGCACGCCGTACGAGTTCCTGGACAAAGGTGAAGCCGACTGGATGAGTCGTCATTTCTTTTCAGGCGGAATCATGCCGAGTGACGACCTGCCGCTGCGCTTCCAGGAACGGCTGCAACTCGTGCGCCGCTGGCGCTTGAACGGCCGGCACTATGAGCGCACGTCCAACGCCTGGCTGGAGGAGATGGACGCGAAGCGCGACGAGGTCCTGCCGATCATGGCATCGACCTACGGGCGGGAAGCAGCGCGCCGCTGGTTTCAGCGCTGGCGTATTTTCTTCATGTCCTGCGCCGAGCTCTTTGGTCTCAATGAAGGCCGTGAATGGTTCGTTTCCCACTATCTTTTCGAGCGCGTCGAGGACGTGAAACGCGAGGGGCTGCCGTCATGACCGTTATTCTGAATTTTATCGCGTTCCAGTTTGGCTGGTTCGCTTCCGTGCTGGGCGCCGCCAACGGCATGCCGCTGCTGGGGCCGGCCGTGGTCGCAGCGGTTGTCGGACTGCACCTCTACCTGGTACGCCGCCCGGCCGCTGAGCTGCGTCTGCTTGCCGCTGCCGCCCTGATGGGGCTGTTCGGTGATTCCCTGCTGCTCGCCAGCGGCTGGATCGCGTATCCGAACGGCGAATGGCTCTCCGGCCTGGCGCCCTACTGGATCATTACCATGTGGCTGCTGTTCGCAACCACGCTGAACGTATCGATGCGCTGGATGCGGGGTCGCTATGTCATCGCGGCCGTGTTCGGCGCCGTCGGCGGGCCGCTCAGTTACCTCGCCGGCGCCAGGCTCGGCGCCATGAATTTCGTCGAAACGGCGCCCGCGCTGACCGCGCTGGCGCTTGGCTGGGGCGTTGCCATGCCGCTGCTGACCTGGCTGGCGGAGCGTTTCGATGGCTTGCGCGAGGACGACCGGGCCGGGATCACGGGTGAAGCCGTGCGGGTGAAAAGCAATGGTTGACTGGAGCGCCTATTTCGTCTCGCTCGGCGGTCTGGCGGTCGTTGCGGTCCTGTTCTGGGCTTACAGCGTCGTGCGCCGGGACGTCAGCGTCGTGGACAGCCTGTGGTCGCTGATGATCTTTGGCAGCCTGCTGATCTACTGGGTCGCTGCCGGCGCATCCGGCACTCGCAGCCTGTTGCTGCTCCTGCTCGTCGGCGCCTGGGCGGTGCGGCTCTCGCTCTACATCACCGTGCGCAACCACGGCGAGCCCGAAGACCGCAGGTACCAGGAGATCCGCCGCAACAACGAGCCGCGATTCTGGCTCAAGAGCCTGTACATCGTGTTCGGCCTGCAGGCCGTGCTGGCCTGGTTCGTGTCCATGCCGGCGGTGGCGGCCGCATCGGCCGCGCCCCTGGGCTGGCTGGATGCGATCGGGCTGCTCCTGTGGGCCACCGGCATGTTCTTTGAAGTCGTGGGTGACTGGCAGCTGGCCCGCTTCCGGCGCGAAAAAACATCCGAAAACGCGGTGCTCGACACCGGCCTGTGGCGCTACACGCGGCACCCCAATTATTTCGGCGAAGCCCTGCTGTGGTGGGGCATTTACCTGATGGCCGTGTCCGCGGGCGCCTGGTGGACGCTGCTGTCACCGCTGCTGATGACGTTCCTGCTGCTGCGGGTCTCCGGCGTGGCGCTGCTCGAAAAAGACATGCACGAGCGGCGGCCTGCGTATCGCGAATACATCGAAAAAACGAGTGCTTTCATACCGGCGCCGCCGAAACAGACGGCGCCGGCCGGAAATTGAACGGAGGTCATGAAAAATGCCAAACCGAGTCAAAGACATTTATGCGCTGTTCGCAGCGATCGTATTGCTGGTTTCCCTGCTGCTTTCATCCGAGTCCCGGGCAGATTACGCAGGCGGCGAAGTCAGCGATAGCTGGCAGTTCCAGGTGTTCCTGGACGACAAGGAAATCGGATTTCACAACTATCATATGATTGAAGAGGGTGGACAGCGCAAGTTGCTCAGCCAGGCGCGTTTCGAGTATCGCCTGCTTTTCGTCACGCTGTTCCGCTACGAGCACGAAAACGTGGAGACCTGGTCGGGCGACTGCCTGCAGAGCATCCGCTCCCAGACCGATTCCAACGGCACCAACTACCGGCTCGATGGAGCGCGGGAGAACGATGCATTCCTGCTGGACAGCCAGGACGGCACCACCAGGCTGCCGGATTGCGTGATGACCTTCGCCTACTGGGACCCGGATTTTCTGCAGCAGGCCCGCCTGCTCAACTCACAGGACGGCTCGTTCCTGGATGTGAACGTTTCTTCGCCCGAGCCGGACGAGGTCGTGGTTCGCGGCCAGTCCGTGCCGGCAAGACGTTACCATCTCGAGGCCGGCGACCTGTCCCTGCATTTGTGGTACTCGGAAGACGACGAGTGGCTGGCGCTGGAAAGTGAAGTCGGCGGCGGCCGCACCCTGCGTTACCGCGCCATCTGACCGGAGCAACGAGAGATGAACCTGAACAAATCCCTGGCGGCCGCTTCCTGCGCCCTGCTGCTCGCCGGCTGCCAGACACCCGCTCCGATGGAGCCGGTCGAATATGTCGACCTCGAACGCTTCATGGGCGACTGGTACGTGATTGCCAACATCCCGACCTTTGTCGAGAAAGACGCCTACAACGCGGTCGAGTCCTACCGCCTGGACGACGACGGTACCATCGCGACCACCTTTACGTTCAACAAGGGCGGATTCGACGGCAAGAAGAAGACCTACAATCCACGCGGTTTCGTTCGCGATACCGGGAGCAACGCCGTCTGGGGCATGCAGTTCGTCTGGCCTTTCAAGGGCGACTACCGGATCATCTACCTGGACGAGGGCTACATGGTCACCGTTATCGGCCGGGAAAAGCGGGATTACGTCTGGCTGATGGCGCGCACACCCGAGCTTTCCGAGACCGACTACCGGAAGGCCATGGCCGCCATCGAGCGGGCCGGTTACGATATGACCCAGGTGCAGCGCGTGCCCCAGAAGTGGTGATGTCATGAAAATTGCGATCGTTGGAACCGGGATCGCCGGCAACTACGCGGCCTACCGCCTGGCGCGGGATCACGAAATCACCGTTTTCGAGTCCGCGGATCGTATCGGTGGTCACACCAACACGGTAGAAGTCGACGACGACGGCCGAACCCTGGCCGTGGATACCGGCTTCATCGTCTACAACGATCGCACCTACCCGAATTTCATCGCCCTGCTGGACGAATTGGGCGTGGCCACGCAGCCGAGCGAAATGGGATTCAGTGTCAGCGGCGGCGCGGCCGGACTGGAGTATAACGGTTCGTCGTTCAACGGCCTGTTCGCGCAGCGGCGCAACCTGATCAACCCCCGCTTCTACCGCATGCTCTCGGAAATCCTGCGTTTCAACCGCGAGGCGCCGGCTTTTCTCGCGCAGGAACCGCTGGACACGACGCTGTCGCTCGGCGGCTTCCTGGGCCGCAACGGCTACTCGGCGTATTTCACGGATTACTACATCCTGCCGATGGGGTCAGCCATCTGGTCGGCCACGCCAAGAACCATGCGCGCCATGCCCGCGGCTTTCTTTTTCCGTTTCTTTCAGAACCACGGGCTGCTCACGGTGAACGATCATCCCCAGTGGCGGGTAGTCAAGGGCGGCTCGGCGCGTTACCTGGAAAAACTTGTCGCCGGTCACCGCGACCGCATTCGCACGTCTGCAGCGGTGCGGGAAATCCGCCGCGACGCGGAAGGGGTGGAAATACGCGCCGAGGGCTGCGATGCGGAGCGCTTCGACCGGGTGTTCCTGGCCTGCCACAGCGACCAGGCGCTGGCCATGCTGGCGGACGCGACGAAGCAGGAACGCGAAGTGCTCGGCGCCATGCCATACCAGCGCAACGAGGCCGTTCTGCATACCGATACGTCGCTGATGCCCGCGCAACGGCGCGCCTGGGCCTCGTGGAACTACAACATCCCGGGCGATGCGCTGCGGCCGGACGGCCTGGTGACGCTGACCTACAACATGAATATCCTGCAAAGCCTGGACGCCTCGACGCAGTACTGCGTGACGCTGAACAACAGCGCCGCGATCGACCCCGGCCGGGTACTGAAAACCATCCAGTACGAGCACCCGGTCTTCACCGAGCGCGCGGTGGCGGCCCAGAAGCGGCACCGGGAAATCGACGGCAAGCGCAATACCTATTTCTGTGGGGCATACTGGCGTTACGGCTTTCACGAGGACGGCGTGGTGAGCGCCATCGACGCCCTGCGGCATTTTTCAGAGGACAACACCGGAAACGGTCATGAAGAGCGGAATCTACTCCGGACGGCTTAGACACCGGCGCATGACGCCGGCCCGGCACGAGTTCAGCTACCGGCTGTTCATGATGTACCTGGACCTGGACGAACTGCCCGCCGTGTTTGCAGGGCGCTGGTTCTGGTCCGCTTCGCGCGCCGCATTGGCCCGCTTTCGGCGGGAAGACCACCTGGGCGACCCGGGCACTCCTCTGGCCGACAGCGTGCGCGCGCTCGTTGAAAACGAGACCGGAACGAGGCCGCGGGGACCGGTCCGCCTGTTGACGCACCTGCGCTATTTCGGCTACACCTTCAACCCGGTCAGTTTTTTTTATTGTTTTGATGAGAACGATGAACGGGTTGAAACCATTGTGCTGGAAGTCAACAACACGCCCTGGGGCGAGCGGCACTGCTACGTGATGCCCTGCGCGGACGGCACGACGCCGGAAGGGTATTTCCGGTTTCAAAGAGCGAAAGTGTTCCACGTTTCACCGTTCATGCCGATGGACATGGATTACGACTGGCGCTTCAATCAACCCGGCGAGCGTCTGACCGCGCACATGGAAAACCTGCAGAAGGGCGACAAGGTGTTCGACGCGACGCTCGACCTGCAACGAAGCGAAATCTCGGCCGGCTCGCTGGCCCGCGTGCTGTTGACCTATCCGTTGATGACCCTGCAGGTCATTTTCGGTATCCACTGGCAGGCGCTGCGCCTGTGGCTGAAGTCGGTGCCCGTCGTTCCTCATCCTGGAAAAACCGCGTCTCCGCCTGAGGGTTCCTGATGAAATCGAAATCGTTGTCTTCAACCGCCCACCTTTCCGGCACGGCCAAGCCGCGTTTCGGCGACGCCCTGGTCCGGCGCGGATTGCTGCGCCAGCTCGAAAAAATTGAGACGGGCGCGCTGGACCTGGTCGAGGGCGATACGCGTCACCGTTTCGGCGACCGGTCGGCGGCCCGCGCGGACGCCGAGATCACCGTGCTGAACCCCCGTTTCTATACCGATGTCGCTTTTGGCGGCTCCATCGGTGCGGGCGAGGCCTACATGGACGGCAGCTGGCGCTGCAATGACCTGGTCGGGCTGACCCGGCTGCTGCTGCGCAACAACCATGTCATGGACGGCATGGACAGCGGGCTGGCCCGCCTGACCGCGCCCCTGCAGAAACTGTACCGCTGGGTCAACCGCAACAGCAAAGACGGCGCCCGCCGCAATATCGCGGCGCATTACGACCTGGGCAACGAATTTTTCTCGCTGTGGCTGGACCCGACGATGATGTATTCCTCGGCGATCTTTCCCTCTCCGGAGACCAGCCTGCACGAGGCGCAGCTGCACCGCCTGGAGCACATTTGCCAACGACTGGAGCTGGGGCCGGACGACCACGTGATCGAGATCGGCACCGGCTGGGGCGGTTTCGCGGTTCACGCGGCGAAGAACCATGGCTGCCGCGTCACCACCACGACCATTTCGCAGGAACAGTTCGACCTGGCGAACGAGCGGGTCCGGTCAGCCGGGCTGCAGGATCGCGT
>JASFSI010000098.1:0-6421 GCA_050114495.1 Lysobacterales bacterium
GCGGCAGCCGGATGCCGCAATGACCTCCTCTCCCGCCAGTTTGCTGGCGCCGTATACGCCGAGCGGGCCGGTTTGATCGCTTTCCAGATATGGCTTTTGCGCTTTTCCCGAAAAGACGTAATCCGTCGAGTAATGCAGCAGAAAGGCGCCGCTTGAAGCTGCATGCTTTGCCAATAGGCCGGGAAAATCCGCGTTGATCCGGTACGCCGCGCCGGGTTCGTCTTCGGCCGCATCGACGGCGGTGTAGGCAGCGGCATTGACGATCACGTCGGGTCGCAGGTCTTCGAGCAGTGCTTCGACGTTTTTCGAGTCGGCCAGGTCCAGTTCCAGCCCTTGTGGGCCATCGGGTGGAAAAAGGCGGTCAACCGCCGTGACGGCACCCATCCCTGACAACAGGGGCTGTATTTCACGCCCCAGCTGACCGGCTGCTCCCGCCAGCAGGATTTTCATGCGGTCATCCGGGGAAGTCGTGCGGGGTCGAAGTCCGACAGGCGTGGGGCCGCGGCATCCTTGCCCGATAATTCACCATCGGAGATCGGCCACTCGATGCCGATATCCGGATCGTTCCAGGCGATCGAAGCGTCAAACTCGGCTGCGTATTCCTCGGTGCACAGGTAGCTCAGCGTTACGGATCCGCCCAGGGCGCAAAAACCGTGGGCAAATCCCTCCGGAATCCAGAACTGGCGTCGGTTCTCAGCGCTGAGTTCGACCGCGGCCCACTGGCGATAGCTCGGAGAATCGGGGCGGATATCGACGGCGACATCGAATGCGCGTCCCTCGAGCACCCAGACCAGTTTTCCCTGCGCTTGCGGGTACTGGAAATGCAGCCCACGAATGACCCCTTCGCGTGAACGGGACTGGTTGGCCTGCACGAAACGATCGGGCATTCCGAACTCGCGGTACGCCCCGGCCCGCCAGGTCTCCATGAAGAAACCCCGGTTGTCGCCGTGCACGACCGGTTCCACCACCAAAAGTCCCGGAATACCGGTTTCAATCACCCGCACGGTCACCTTCCCCGCTTCAGCAGATCCAGCAGGTACTGCCCGTAGCCGCTTTTGAGCAGGGGTTCCGCCAGTCTGCGGACCTGGTCGTCATCGATCCACTGCTGTTCATAAGCCACTTCCTCGGGGCAGGCGATTTTCAAACCCTGGCGGTTTTCGATCGTTTCGATGAAACTCGACGCCTCCTGCAAGGACTGGTGGGTGCCCGTGTCGAGCCAGGCGAAACCACGCCCGAGGCGCTCGACCGACAGGCTGCCCTCTTCCAGGTATTTACGGTTCAGATCCGTAATCTCGAGTTCGCCGCGAGTCGACGGGGCCAGCATGCGCGCGAATTCAGAGGCGCGGTTATCGTAAAAATACAGACCGGTGACCGCGTAATTCGACTTGGGCTGCCCGGGTTTCTCCTCGATGCTCAGCGCCTGGAACCTGTCGTCGAATTCCACCACGCCGTAGCGCTCCGGATCCTTGACCCAGTAGCCGAACACCGTGGCGCCGTCCACCCGGCCTGCGGCGCGTTCGAGCACAATGCGCAGACCGCCGCCGTGAAAAATATTGTCGCCGAGTATCAGGCAGGAGGGACCGCCCGCGAGGAATTCTTCAGCGATGATCAGCGCCTGCGCCAGCCCCTCGGGTTTGGGCTGCACCGCATACTCCAGCCTCAATCCCCATTCGCTGCCGTCGCCCAGCAACTCTTTGAACAGGTGCTGTTCGTGCGGCGTGGTGATAATCATGATCTCGCGGATGCCGGCGTACATCAGCGTGGTCAGCGGATAATAGATCATCGGCTTGTCGTAGACCGGCAGCAACTGTTTGCTGATCACGCGGGTCAGGGGGTGCAGGCGGGTTCCACTGCCGCCGGCCAGGATGATGCCTTTTCTTTCCACTATTCGTTCTCCGTGAGCGCCTGCGCTCAGGCGCCGAGACCCAGGCGTTCGCCCTGGTAGCTGCCGTCCCGCACGCGCCCGATCCACTCGCTGTTGGACAGGTACCAGTCCACGGTGCGGGCCAGGCCGGCTTCGAAATTCACCGTCTGGCGCCAGCCCAGCGAGTTCATCAGCTTGTTGCAGTCAATCGCGTAGCGCCGGTCGTGGCCGGGTCGATCGGTCACGTGCTCGATCAACTGCCGGCGGCTGCCTTTCTCTCCCGGGCGACGCTCATCGACGATATCGCAGATGGCCTGCACGACCTGCATGTTGGTGCGCTCGGAGTTGCCGCCCACGTTGTACACCTCGCCGGGCGTGCCGCGCTCCAGCACGGCATTGATGGCGTCGACGTGATCCAGCACATAGAGCCAGTCCCGCACCTGTTTGCCGTCGCCGTAGACCGGAAGCGGTTTGTACTCCAGTGCGTTGAGGATCATCAGCGGAATCAGTTTTTCGGGAAACTGGAACGGACCGTAATTGTTGGAGCAATTGGTGGTCAGCACGGGCAGCCCGAAGGTATGGAACCAGGCTCGAACCAGGTGGTCCGAACTGGCCTTGGACGCGGCATAAGGCGAGTTCGGCGCATAGGCCGTGGTCTCTTCGAACAGGCCGGTATCGCCCAGGCTTCCGTAGACTTCGTCGGTTGAAACGTGCAGGAAGCGAAACGCCTGCTGCTCGGCTTCGGGCCGGGTTTTCCACCAGTCCAGCGTGCACTGGAGCAGGTTGAAGGTGCCGACGATATTGGTCTGGATGAAATCGGCCGGCCCGTCGATCGACCGGTCCACGTGGCTCTCGGCCGCGAAATTCACGATGGCGCTCGGCTCGAACTCCTCGAGCAGCCGGGCCACCTGGCTTTGGTCCGCAATGCTGCCGTGCCTGAAAACGTGGCGATCATTGCCCTGCAGGCCGGCCAGCGTGTCAAGATTGCCGGCGTAGGTCAGCGCATCCAGGTTGACGATACGCAGGCCCGGGTTTTCCGCCAGGCTACGCAGAACGTAATTACCGCCGATGAATCCCGCGCCACCGGTAACGAGTACTGTTTGCATGATCAGGGCCTGATTATTGCCGGATCAGAACGGAATGTCATCGTCTGTAAAGCCGTCCTCTGCCGCAGGCTGCTGCGATTCCTGGTTCTGCTGTGAAGACTGCTGCTGTTGCGGTTGCTGCTGCGCCGGTCGCTGGTCGCGAAAACCGCCGCCGCTCGAGGTTCGTGAACCCGCGTCGTCGCCGCGGTTGCCCAGCATCTGCATTTCGTTTGCCACGATTTCGGTAGTCCAGCGATCCTGGCCGTCCTGACCCTGCCATTTCCGCGTGCGAAGAGAACCCTCGATATAGACCTGGCGGCCTTTGCGCAGGTACTCTCCGGCGATTTCCGCCAGGCGGTTGAAAAATACGACGCGGTGCCACTCGGTGCGTTCCTGGGTCTCGCCGGTCTGCTTGTCGCGCCACGACTCGCTGGTCGCAACGGTAATATTGGTGATTGCGGCTCCATTGGCCGTGTAGCGTGTTTCCGGATCGCCGCCAAGGTTGCCGACCAGGATAACTTTGTTGATACCTCGTGCCATCAGGCACCTCCCTATTCAAACGTGCTGGAAGTTTAGCACAGTCAGCTTTGCGCTCCTGTCGGAAAAACACCCTTCATCAGGCGGCTCAACAACCCGGCCCAGAGCAGGCAAAACACCCCTGCCAGGGTCAGCGCGAAACCGCTGCCCAGGCGGGACAACAGCCATCCGCCCGCAACACCGCCGATGAAAGCGCCGATGAACTGGAAGGAACTGTAGAGGCCCATGCGGCGCCCGCGCCCCCTGCTCCCGGTCACCCGGGAAAGCACGGAGGGCATGGATGCTTCCAGCAGGTTGAAACCCAGAAAATAGAGCGTCACCGCGGCACCCAGCAGCAGCCACTGTCCGGTCAGCGACATCGTAACAAGGGCCAGCGACATCGCCACGAAGCCCCAGGGCAGGTACCGGTGCTCGGAGAGCGTCGCACCCATGCGCCGCAGGGCCGGAAATACAATGATCACGGACAGCAGCATGGTCGGCACGTAGATCATCCAGTGATCGGCGAGTTCCAGGCCGTGGCGTCCCTGCAGCATGGGCGGAAAGGTTACGAACAGCAGCGTCATCACCAGGTGCAGCAGAAACACGCTGATCGACAGCAGCCAGACCGGTCGCGTTGCCGGCGACCCAGCCTCGTGCTCCGTTTCGTGCCGCGGCGTGACCGCGGGAACGGACAGTACCAGCCCGATTCCGGCGACCGCGAAAAGAACGGTCAGCCAGAACAGCCCTGCAAGGCCCAGCCAGGTCGCCAGCGGCACGGACGCCATCATGGAAACCAGGAAAGAAGCGCCGATACCGATGCCGATGACGGCCATCACGATGGAACGTTTCTCGGGACGCGATACGTCCGCAGCCAGCGCCATGGCAACACCGGCGACAGCGCCGCAGCCTTGCAAGGCACGCCCCGCGATCAAAGCCCCCATGCTGTCTCCCATGGCGGCCACGATACCGCCCAGTGCAAACAGCGCCAGGCCGAGCAGCAGGACCGGCCGCCGCCCCCAGCGGTCCGAAAGCCAGCCGAAGGGCTGCTGCAATGCAGCCTGGGTCAGGCCGTAGATGCCCATGGCCACGCCGGCGGCCAACGGCGTGTACCCGGGCACCTCCACAGCAAGAAGCATGAACACGGGCAGAATCAGGAAGAGGCCCATCATGCGCAGCGCGATCACGCCCGACAGCGTGGCCGCGTAGCGGATCTCGTGGGAATTGGCTCGGGTAGAAGGCATGGCCGGCGGATTATAAACCGAGTTTCCCCGGGCCGGGGCTTCCGGTGCTTTCCGATTGCTTCCATCCGCACATATAATTGGCGCTTTATCGCAGCCAGGATCATCATGGCGAAACGTTCCGCAACCGAGGCAGTCGCATCGGCCGCACCGCCGGACATATCCCGCGTGGTCGACCTGTGCGCGGACGACATGGCCGCCGTGGACGATCTGATCCGCAACAGCCTGGATTCCGACGTCGTGCTGATCCGCCAGATCGCGGAGTACATCATCGGTTCGGGCGGCAAGCGCCTGCGGCCGATGCTGGTGGTACTGGCCGCCCGTGCCTGCGGCTATGAGGGCCCGCACCACATCACCCTGGCTGCCGTCATTGAGTTCATCCACACGGCGACCCTGCTGCACGATGACGTCGTGGACGAGTCCGACATGCGCCGCGGCCGCGAATCCGCGCACGCGGTCTGGGGCAATGCCGCCAGCGTGCTGGTCGGAGACTTCCTCTATTCGCGCAGTTTCCAGATGATGGTGACGGTCGAATCGATGCGGGTCATGGAGGTGCTTTCGAATGCGACCAATACGATCGCCGAGGGCGAGGTCGAGCAACTGCTCAATATGCGTGACCCGGAAGTCAGCGAAAAAAGCTATTTCAGCGTCATTGAGAAAAAAACGGCGAAGCTGTTCGAAGCCGCCTGCCAGCTTGGCGCCGTGCTCGCCGGCCGGCCCGGGCTCGAGGAACTGCTGGCGCGCTTCGGCCGCAAGCTGGGCGCGGCCTTCCAGGTGGCCGACGACGTGCTGGATTACACGGCGGACGCGGAAACGCTGGGAAAGAATATCGGTGACGACCTGGCCGAGGGCAAACCAACGCTGCCGCTGATCCTGGGCCGCAAGGTGCTTACCGGCAACGATCGGCAGTTAATCGACGATACCATCCGCGAAGGCGGCATCGAACGAATCACGGAGATCGTCGAGCTTGTTCAGGCCTGCGGCGCGCTCGAACAAACCCGGGAAGCGGCCCGCTGCCTCGCACAGGAAGCAATGGAAGCGGTCGCAGAGCTGCCGGATTCCGTATGGAAGGACGCCATGTCGACACTGGCGTCCTACAGCATCTCAAGATCGTACTGAGGGCTGCTGAAACCGGGGCCTGTTGGCGCTAAGCGAGCTTTCCGTTCCACTCGGCAATGCGCGCGGCCTGGCTTTCCAGCAGCGGTTCCGCGCCGTTCACCTCGATCGACTCGATGGTGTCCCCCACCGCAATGGAATCGACCACTGACTGGTCGTCGCTGCCCAGCACTTCTCCAAAAACGGTGTGACGGCCGTCGAGCCAGGGCGTCTCGACATGGGTGATGAAAAACTGGCTGCCATTGGTGCCGGGACCGGCGTTGGCCATGGACAGCTTGCCCGGTGCGTCGTGCCTAAGTTCGTCCGTGCACTCGTCCTCGAAACGGTAGCCGGGGCCGCCCGTTCCGCTGCCGTTCGGGCAACCGCCCTGGATCATGAAGTCCGGAATGACGCGGTGAAACGTCAAGCCGTCATAAAATCCGCGGCTGGCGAGGTTGACGAAATTGGCGACGGTCACCGGCGCCTGCCCGGCGAACAGCCGCAGCTTGATTTCACCCTTGTTCGTGCGGATTACCGCGCCTACTTCGTTACCAGATTCACTCACGCTTGATCTCCTTCAGAAATTTTTTGAAACCTTTTCTCACTTGGAACGGTCTATTAGG
>JASFSI010000099.1:0-6315 GCA_050114495.1 Lysobacterales bacterium
AGATCGCGGCCACCGTGCTCTTCCCGTTCGCCGTCCGTTGACAGCGGCTGGTAAACGATGTCGACCGGGTAGCTTCGGCCCGACACCTCGATGACCGGGGCGTTCGAAAAATGCCTGGCGAATTTCGCGGTATCGATCGTGGCCGAGGTGATGATCACCTTCAGGTCCGGGCGTTTCGGCAGCAGGGTCTTGAGGTAGCCCAGCAGAAAATCGATGTTCAGGCTGCGTTCGTGCGCCTCGTCGATGATGATCGTGTCGTAGGCATCGAGAAAACGGTCGTTCATCGCCTCGGCCAGCAGGATACCGTCGGTCATGAACTTGATATAGCCGTCCGGGCTGCTGCGTTCGCGAAAACGCACCTGGTAACCCACGGCCGCTCCCAGTTCGCCGCCCAGTTCCTCAGCGACGCGGTCGGCCATGGCGCGGGCAGCGATGCGGCGAGGCTGCGTGCAGCCGACCAGTCCGCGCAAGCCGCGACCGCCTTCCAGGCACATCTTGGGCAGCTGGGTGGTTTTGCCCGACCCGGTCTCGCCGGCGACGATCACGACCGGGTGCGCCGCGATGGCCTGCAGGATTTCCTCGCGGTGCTTGCTGATCGGCAGGCCCGGATCGTAGACCGGCTTCGGCACGGCGGCCAAGCGCCGCTCGACACGCTCTGCGGACTTCGCGAAGCGCAGCAGCACCTGCTTCAGGGCTTTTTCGACATTTTTTCCCTGCTTGAGCTGCCGCGAAACCGTGGACAGCCGCTTGCGGCACCAGGCGGCGTCCGCCGTCATGATGCTATCCAGCTTCGCCTGGGTTTCTCGAATGATGCCGGCCGCTTTCATAGACCGCGCATTATAAAATGATTGCGATTGCGGTATCTGAAACCCCGTTTTCGAGGACGCTCCCTAGCGGGCACGTCCCTGTGGCGCTCGAATGAGGACGTCCTGTCCTCATACGCCCCGTCAACGGGGTATTCAGCACCGCTCCTAGAGCCGGAGCCGTGACCGGGATTCCACGGCTGCGTGGGCCATGGTCTCACGGGCGATTTAGAAGCGCCGAGCAGGCGAGACGCGCAGGTGTCGATTGGCCCGGACGGCCAATCGAGCTTTGCAGGTATCAGGGACGTACCTTCAAAGCGGCGCCGTCGCGCGTCTCGATCGCGAGGGGAGCCCCGCATGGGGCCGCTGGCCATGAGCGCGTGAGATCCTGGCACACAAAGCCGGGCGTCCTCAAAACGGAATATCGTTACCGTCGGCGAATGAATCGAATCGACCGTGCAGAATGCGATGCCAGGGGCATTTAAGCGAAGCCTCCATCTATCTATAATCGCCGGATGAAAATCAACTTCAGAAGCGATAACGAATCGCCGGCCGCCGAGGCCGTGCTCGAAGCCGTCAACCAGGCCAACCGCGGGCCTGCCTGGGCTTACGCCGACGATGAGTGGTCCACCCGGCTCGACCAGGCCTTCAGCGAACTGTTCGAAACACGAACCACCGTGGTTCCGCTGAGCACCGGCACAACCGCGAACAGCATCGGCCTGGCCGCCGTCACGCCGCCCTGGGGTTCCGTGTATTGCCAGAATAACGCGCACATCTACAGCGACGAGGGCGGAGCGCCGGAGTTTTTTGGCCACGGTCTGCGCGTCGTTCCCGTGGACGGTGAAAACGGACGCATCGATGCCGGTGAACTGAGCCGCCAGATCCGGGCCAACGCCGGTCACGGCGTGCACAGCTACACCGCCTCGGCGGTGAGCCTGACCCAGTCGACGGAATGCGGCACGGTCTACGCGCCCGAAAAAGTGGCGGAAATCACCGCGGTGGCCGCGGAACACGGCCTGGTCAGCCACATGGACGGCGCGCGCTTCGGCAACGCCATGGCGCGGCTGGGCTGCCGTCCTGCGGACACCACCTGGCGGGCGGGCATCGACATGCTGTCATTCGGCGCGACCAAGAACGGCTGCCTGGCCGCGGAAGCGTTGCTGCTGTTCAACGACCGGGCCGATATCGACACCATCGAGCGCCTGCGCAAGCGTTCGGGCCACCTGCTCAGCAAAATGCGTTTCGTCTCCGCCCAGCTGCTCGCCTACATCGAGGACGGCCTGTGGCTGGAACTGGCCGGCAACGCGAACCGCCAGGCGGCGACATTCGCGACCGCGGTCGAAGCCCACCCGGCCGCCGCGCTGGAATTTCCCGTCGAGGCCAACGAGGTTTTCGTCAGCTGGAACGACGCGGGGTTCAGGGCGCTGGAGGAGCGCGGCGTGGAATTCCTGATGTGGCCGGGCCGTGACGACCTGGCGCGCTTCGTCTTCAGCCACTGCACGACGGACGAGGAAACCCGACTTCTCTGCGACAGGCTGAACGCGATATGAAAAACCCGGGCGCGGGCCCGGTTACTGTTCGCTGACCAGGGACGGCCGGTCGAACAGTTCGGCCAGGCCGAGCATCAGCCGGCCGTGCGCCTCGAGTTCCCTGCGCTGGGCCAGTATCTCCACGGCCAGGCCGGGATCGTCGGTGATGATCGCGTCCACGCCGCGGCCGGCCATGACCGAGATGCCCAGCGCATCGTTGACCGTCCACACCATCACCTCCATGCCGCTGCGGTGCAAGTCACGGACCAGGCTCCTGGAGGTGAAGCGCGCATTGAGGGCCACGAAATCCACATCGAGCCGCGCCAGGTCGCCCACCGCGACGGATGAGAGCAGCCCGACCTTCCAGTCGGGACGAAGCTGCTTCATTTTGCGGATGCCCGGCAGGCTCAGCGACATGAAGACCACCTGGTCCGCCATGCCGAGATCTTCGACGATTTCCGCCACGCTCTGTTCGAGACGCCGTTCCCCGCCGTAGTATTTCAACTCGATGTTGACGCCGACGCGGTCCTTGCACAGTTCCAGCACCTCGCGCAGCGACGGCACGCGTTCGTCGCTGTAGGCCAGGTCGAACCAGGAGCCCACGTCCACCCAGCCCAGTTCCCTGGCCGTGCTCTCGGCCACCACCATGGGCACGCCGCCGACGCGCTTGAGGTCGCCGTCATGAATCACCACGATCGCGCCGTCCACCGTCTCCTGGACATCGATTTCAACCCATTGCGCCCCGGCGTCGATCGCCGCCCGGACCGCGGCCAGCGTATTTTCCGGCGCGTACAGTGACGCGCCCCGGTGCGCCATGACGTCGACGTCCTGGTCGAACTTCAGCTGCTTCAGCAGGCCGTAGGTGACGCCGATCGGAGCCACCAGCAAAACGGCCAGCGCCAGGGCCAATGCCCTGCGGCCCGGAGCGGCGCCGGTCGCCTGTTCAACGTGGGTGTGCAGGTCGAGTTCCACCGTTCGCCACAGGCCGTAGGCGCGGAACAGGCGCAGGGTCAGCAGGCTCAGCACGGAGACGCTGGCCAGGGAAGCCAGCAACGACCCCGCGGCCCCCAGCAGCGCAACGAGCCCCATGGTCAGCAGAATGCCTTTCACGCTGGCCGATCCGAGCGGAATCAACAGCCAGGAGGCAGCCGCGGCCGGCAGCGCTGCCAGCAAGCCCAGCAGGATGCTGAAAACCAGCCACCCGATCAGTGCAAAAAAGATATCGAACCGCTTGCCGCGGCAGGCATCGACGCTCGCCGCCAGCGCGGCGCGCGGTTTCAAACCGGCCAGCAGCAGCAAGGGCAGGCTGAATATCCAGCTGCAAACCAGGTAGATCATCAGGACCGACCAGGCAACCGCGACCCCGCCCGCCAGCACCAGGGCCGTGTACCACTCCCCGGGCGTATTGGACAGGTAGAAGTTGATGTCGTAGTCCGACAGCAAGGCCAGGTAGATTGCGCCCAGGAGCGCCAGGAACGGGGTAGTGAAAACCAGCACGCGCAGGAGAATCTGCAGTGCCAGGCCAAACAGGCGCGACGCCCGGGAAGCCAGGAAAGCCAGCACGCCGCGCACCGTCACCGGCTTGCCTTTCTCGATCATCCAGGCCGTCATGATCAGCGCCGCGTACTCGAGGAAAGCAACGATGGAGTAGATCGCCGCCAGCACGATAAACGCGATGAATCCGGCCGGGCTCAGGATGAAAAACAGGATGTCCTGGTCGGAAAGCACCGGCTCGCCGGAGAGCAGCACCGCCAGGCGCAGCAGCACCGAGGCCAGTGAGCCGAGCACCACCACCACGACGGCGGTGACAACGATATGGATGGCCAGGAACGGCCGCCAGTTCGCCCTGAAGTCGCCCAGCATGGCGCCCATGTCGCTCCAAGCTCCTTTCATGCAGACCTCCTTGTCACGGTTCAGCGCCCGATTCGTCGTTTCGCAGGCAGGATAACAATTCTTCGAGGTCCCGTGGCAACGGAGCCGTGAACGTCCTTTCCCCTGAATCACGCGGATGCACCAGCCTGAGCCGGTGCGCGTGCAGCGCCTGCCGCGGAAAAGTCCTGACCGTTTCGAACTGCTCTTTCGTCAATGCAGCGCGAGCACGCGGGTTGCGGCCGTACACCGGATCGCCCACCAGCGGGTGGCCCAGCTGCGCCATGTGCACGCGAATCTGGTGGGTTCTGCCGGTCTCCAGCGAGACCTCGATAAAGCTGGCGTCGCCGAAGCGCTGCAGCACGCGGTAGTGGCTGACAGCCGGTTTTCCGGAAGCAAGCACCGCCATGCGCTTGCGGTCGCGCGGATGCCGGCCGATCGGCTGATCCACCGTGCCAGCGCCGGCCAGGTCGCCGAAGGCGATCGCCAGGTACACGCGGCTCATTTGACGCGCCTGGAGCTGGCGGACCAGGCTGGTGTGGGCGCGCAGGCTGCGGGCGACCACCATGACCCCCGAGGTATCCTTGTCAAGCCGGTGCACGATTCCGGCGCGCGGCAGGGCGGCCAGGCCGGAATCGAAGTGCAGCAGTGCGTTCTGCAGGGTTCCGTCCGGGTTGCCCGGCGCCGGGTGCACGACCAGCCCGGCGGGTTTGTCGAGCACCAGCAGGTCCTCGTCTTCATGCACCACCCGCAGGGGAATATCCTCGGCAAGCACCGTGCCTTCCTGTTCCGCCTCGGCGAGCAGGGCCAGGGTTTCACCGCTGCAAACCCGGTGCGTTGGCTTGTACTGCTGCCCGTCGACGGTCAGGTCACCGGACCGTATCCACTTCTGAATCCGCCCGCGGGAATAATCGCTGAACAGCTCGGCTGCAGCGGCGTCCAGGCGTTTCCCTTCCAGGCTTTCGGGAATCACGGCGGTCAGGCGGATGGTCTCGGGGCGGTTCATGTCTTTTCATTTTCGCACAGGCACCGGAATTCCGTTATCATTCCGCTTTCACGAATTACCGGGTTTTTGTTCGATGCGGCTTCCTTTTTATTCCACTCGTTTCCTGTTGCCGGCCCTCGCGCTGATCGCCCTGCTGATGGGCGGCTGCAGCAAGGATCGCAACGGCGTCGCCGAAGCGACGGCAGACGAGCTGTACACAAAAGCCAAGAGTTCCCTGGACGCCAGCTCGTGGGACCGCTCCATTGCGCTCTACAAGGCCCTGCAGACCCGCTATCCCTTCGGCCGCTACACCGAGCAGTCGATGCTGGACCTGTCCTACGCGTATTTCCGGCGCGGCATGCCGGAGCAGGCCCTGTCCACGCTCGACCGCTTCATCCGGACCTACCCGACACACCCCAGTGTCGATTATGCCTTCTACCTGAAAGGCCTGGTCAACTACGAGCAGAACCTCGGCTTTCTCGAGAAGATGATGCCGGTCCGCGTACGCGACCGCGACCAGTCCAGGGCCCAGGACGCGTTCATGGATTTCAATGAACTGATCCGCCGCTACCCGGACAGCCGCTACGTGCCCGACGCGCGCCAGCGCATGGTCTTTCTGCGCAACAACCTGGCCGCCTACGAAGTCATCGTGGCCGAGTACTACCTGCGCCGAAACGCCTTCATCGCGGCCGCCAACCGCGCCCGCTACGCGATCGAAATCTATCCGAACACGCCCAGCGTGCCGGAAGCCCTGGCAATTCAGCACGCGGCCTACACCCAGCTGGAATTGTTTGAACTCGCCCAGGACTCCTGGGACGTGCTGGCCCTGAACTACCCGGATCACTATTACCTGAAGGGCAAGAAAAAACCGCGCAGCTGGGCGCAGCGGCTCTGGCCTTTCGACTGATACCCCTCGGTTCGCTCAGGCGTCGCGCCAGCCCGATGTAATCGGGTAGCGGCGGTCGCGACCGAAAGCGCGGTGCGTGATGCGCACACCGGGCGGGCCCTGCCGGCGCTTGTACTCGTTGAGCAGCACCAGGCGCGCCACCCGTTCCACCATCGCCCGGTCGTAGCCATCGGCCACGATCTCCCCGACCGACCAGTCCTGTTCGACGTAACGCTGCAGCAC
>JASFSI010000100.1:0-6229 GCA_050114495.1 Lysobacterales bacterium
CGTCGAGACGACTTCACCCTCACCTTCCGACTCGAGCGCGGAAAGTTCGAGATCCACGATCACGTCGCTGGACAGGAAGGAAAGGCCAAGGGTCGCCGCCGACTGGTCGGATGCAGGCAGGTTGACCTGGTAGCGGTTGGGGTAGGACGGAATGTCGAGCAGGCCGTCATCCCTGGGGTTGATCCCCGGATTGACCGTGTCGGCAGCCGAACCATCCGCTGCCAGCACACCGATATTGGAGCCGATGTGCAGCGCCGTTACGCCGAAGCGCACGCCCAGTTCGTGGGCGAAGTCGGACTGGGCGATCACGATACGGGATTCGATCTGCACCTGCTGCACCGCGTAGTCGAGCTCGGTAACGAGTTCGCGGATTTCCACGATCTTCTCCGCGGTATCGGTCACCAGCAGCGTATTCGTGCGCGCATCGACCGTCACCGAACCCCGCTCCGAAAGCAGGCCGTACTCGGTTTCGATGTTGCTGGTGGAATCAAGAATCAGGGTCTTGAGGTCCTCTGCGCTGGCGTAGCTGACCGGGATCAGGACCGTCTGCAGCGGTTCCAGGATGCGCCGGTCACGCTGTGCCTGCAGCAGCTGCTGTTCGCGTGCCGCGATTTCAGCCGTCGGGCCGATCCAGAGCACGTTGCCGTTGCGGCGCATGTCGAGGTTGCGCGCGTCCATCACGATATCGAGGGCCTGGTCCCAGGGCACGTTGGTCAGACGCAGGGTCAGGTTCCCGCCCACGCTGTCCGCCACCACGATGTTCAGGTCGGATACATCCGCGATCAGCTGCAGCACCGAGCGCACCGGAATGTCCTGGAAGTTGAAAGTTACGCGGGTGCCTTCGTATTCCTTGTCCTCGAAGAACTGGACGACTTCTTCCTCGGCAATCTGCGCCGACCGCGACAATTCACTCACTTCGATGATGTAATCATTGCCCGACTCGTAGGCAAGGTGCTCGTAGAGGCCGCCCATTTTCAATTCGAGCCGCGCGCCGGACGAGGTATTGAACGAGTCGATGAAGCGCACCGGCGTGGCGAAGTCCATCACGTCGAGGCTTTGATCGAGCCGGTCGGGCAACGAGGCGCCGAGCAGGTCAACCGTCAGGCGTTCGACGTCTTCCTGCACCGACAGGCTGGCGCCGGGCTTATCGGTCCTGACGATCACGCGGGCCTGGCCGTTCTCGCCCAGGCGAAAATCAATCGAGCTGACTTCCGGCCCGGAGCCGGAAGCGCTGGCCCGGGACGCCGGGGCGTCGCTGTTGGCTCCGGCAGCGATCGACAGAACCACCTGGCCCGCAGCGGCGCTGTAATCGTATGCACTGGGGCTGGACAGGTCGACGACGAGACGCGTTCTTCCGCCCGCCGATATCGCCGAGTACTTCGAAACCGAACCCATGCCGACATTGACCGGGGCCGTCCCGGTCTGCGCCTCGGTATCGGCGAGATCCAGCACGATCCGCGGCGGGGTTTCCGTGGCGAAAACGCTGACATCGGGCGTGTCACCGGTCGTTTGCAGGGTGATCTCCACAGAGCCGTCCGCGGTCGCGGAGTGCCCGATACCGGACACGCTGGTTGCTCCGTGAGCCATCGCCAGGGGCGTCATGACCAGTACAAGCGCCAGCCCCCTGAGAAGTCCATTTCTTGTAAGTCGCATGCTGCGTCCTCTTTCACAGGATTGCGGTTGAGTCCTTAAGGATTCCTTGTAGCAATTCATTGCACTCGCCTCTTGAGTATAATCACCCGGGTCGGGCCGTTACCCGCTGCCGTCCAGGGCGATCGAAACGTCCCTGATCAGCCAGCCGCCGGCGCCGTCGGTGATGAACTCGCTCAATAGCACTTCGTCATCGCGTATGACGCTCACCTTGCCGTGATTCTGTCCGACGTAGTTACCCACGGCGACCCGGTGCACTACGCCATCCGGATCCTTTATGAGCGCCCAGTCATTGGACTCTTTGCTGAATGTTCCGACCATCTCCAGCGTATCGAGCTCAAAGCGCTCGAGATATTCCCTCGGCCGGCTGAAGTCGGGTCGCGGACCCGTCGTGTTTTGCGTTTCCGCAACCTGTTCCGCTCCCTCGCTCGTGGACTGTCGGAACGGGTCCCGTCCGGCCAATCCCTCGTATTCATAAGGGGTATAGGTTCTCACCGGCGGAATCGGCGGAATGGGTGTTGCGGGACGGTCCTTCACTTCCGCGATGTAGCGGTCGAGATCGTCCTGCTGCCCACCACAGGCGGACAGGGTCAGGACTGAAACGGCCAGCAGCAACCACGCGGTTCCGCGGATCATATTGATGGTCCTCATGGCGCACCTGCCTGGGCATCGCGTTCTGCCGCTTCTTCCTCGTCGATATACCGATACGTCTTGACGGTGCCTTCAAGGATCAGGCGCCCTTCTTCACCGCCTTCACGCTCGTTGGCGCGCCGCAAAGCAATATCGTGCATGGTCAGGATCACGACGCGCGGAAGTGAAGCGACACCCGCCACGAATGCACCGAACTGATGGTAATCGCCCATCATGCGGACCGAAATCGGCCGCTCGGCGTAAAAATCGTGGTAGCCCTCTGCATTCGGCTGGAACAGCTGTACATCGATACCCGCGCCCAGCGCTGTTTGCGAAACATCCACCAGCAGCTTGTCCATCTCCGTGCGGCTGGGCAGCTGGCGGAACATGGTCTCCAGCAGTTCCTGCATCTCGGCCAGCTGCGCCTCGTAAGCCTCGAGGTTTGCCGCCTTGGCCTGTTTCTGCTCGAACTCGGCGCGCAGGTTGTTTTCCATGCCCTGGACCATCTCGAGCTGGTTGATCTTGTCCTTGACCAGCAGGAAGTAGCCGATCGCCAGGATGATAGCCAACAGGAAGCCGAGAATGAGGTAACGGACAGATGCCGGTGCACTGCCAATGTCATTGAAATCGAGGTCTCTGAGTTCGTCCAACATCAGCCCGTACCCTCCAGGTCCTCAACGGACGCTTCGTCTTCCGCACCGCGGTTGGTATCCAGGCGAACGCTGATCGAGAATTCGTAGCGTTCGACGCGGCTGGCGGCTTGCTGAAATACCCTGACGTATTGGAGATCGGGTTGAACAAACAAGTCCATCGCCTCAAGGTTCTGAAGGTACTCGGAGACCATCGCGTTGGACGCGCTGGTGCCCAGCAGCGTGAGGTTCATGCCCTGCTGCCGAACGTTGGTCAGCGTGACGCCGGGCGGAATGGTCTTGGCCAGCTTGTCGAGCATTTCAACGGTGAGCGAGCGGCTGGCCTGGAGCGACTCGATGATCTGTTTCCGCGCCACCAGACGGGCCCGCGTCTCCTCCAGCTGTGAAATTCGCGTGATGCGCTGTTCAAGCCGGGAAATCTCGACCTGGATGCGCTGGTTGCGCGCTTCCTGGTCACTGATCGACTGATCGATCATGACGCCGACAATGAGCACGATAATGGCGCCCAGCACAATCGTCGCGACGAGCGAATACATGAATTGGCGCTGGCGTTCCCTGCGCGCCTCTTCACGCCACGGAAGAAGATTGATTCTAGCCATCAGTCAAACCCCCGTAATGCGAGACCCGCTGCCACCATCAGGCTCGGCGCGTTCCGTTTCAGCGCCGTTACCGCGACCGATGGAGCCAGTTCCATTCCTGCAACCGGGTCGGCAATAGACGTCTTGATTCCGAGTTCCTGTTCGACTACCCCGGCGAGGCCCTTGAGGCTCGCCATCGTGCCCGATAGATACATCGTGCGGACATTTGAGAACTCTGCACTGGAGCTGTAAAACTGCAGTGCGCGGCTGATCTGCTGAACGATGCTGAGCATGTAGGGCTCCAGCACGTCCTCTTCGAAATTCTCGGGACCGGGCTCACCGCGCATGAAAAACTGCGCCTGCTCGGGCGACATTTCGTAGCGCCGCATGATTTCCTCGGTCAGCTGGTTGCCTCCGAACGGGTGGTCACGCGTGTAGATGACCCTCCCGTTGCGCAAGATCAGCAACCTCGAGAGATCGGAGCCGACGTCAAAAATACCGACGGTCTCGGCGCTGCGAATGCCATCCCGCTCCCGAATCAGTTCAAAAGCGTTGGCGATCGCAAATGACTCGACGTCCACTACTTTCGCTTTCAGCCCGAGGGACTCGAGTGCATCCTGGCGACTTTCGACGTTTTCGTTCTTGCTGGCGGCCAGCAGGATGTCCACCATATCCGCATTCTTGGGGGACGGCCCGATTACTTCGAAATCGAGACTGATCTCGTCCAGCGGGTAAGGAATATATTGGTTGGCCTCGATCTGAACCTGGCTTTCGATGTCTGCCTCGGCCAGGTTGGAAGGGAGGCTGATCGTCTTCGTAAATACCGCCGAGCCCGATACGGCCACTGCACAGTACTTGGAACTCGAACCCGAATTACGGACGGCCGATTGGATCGCGTCCGAGATCGCATCGATGTCCTGGACCGACTTCTCGACAATCACACCGGATGGTAGCGGCTCGATAGCGAAATGATCGACCTTGTATGAGTTCCCGTGCCGTGAAAGCTGAAGCAGGCGGATGCTTGAAGACCCGATGTCCAACCCCATTACAGGGGGTGATTTGGTGCCGAATATTTTCAAATTGCCCTCAATCCTTTGCTCGACAATGGGTTATTGACACTTCCTAAACTAGTTTTTAGCAGATATCGCGCAGTATCTCAATGCCGCAGCGAAACTTTTTTGTCTTAAATCCATACTAAATCACATAGTCCGGAAGCTTTGGATGATCATTGACGGAAGAGAAATGGCGTGCCACCAAGTGACGTGAACTGCCTTGCTGATAGAGCGCGGCCGCTTCCCTGCCTGCCACGGGTATCGTATCGTACAATACCCAATTCGGAAGATCCGTCTTCCAGATCACAGCATAACAGGATTTTTCCGTGAAAAAACTTTTTCGCCGGCTTCTACTGCTGATTCTGGTACTCACGATGCTGGGCATTGCGGCGGTCGGCGTGGCTTACTTCGTTTTCGCACGTGACCTGCCGGACGTCGATACACTGCGTGACGTGCAGATGCAGGTACCGCTCCGGGTCTTCAGCGAAGATGGAAAACTGCTCGGTATTTTCGGTGAAAAACGGCGCATCCCGGTGCAAATCGACGAGATGCCCGATTGCGTGAGCGAGGCTTTTCTTGCCGGCGAAGACGCCCGTTTCTACGAACATTTCGGTCTCGACTACAAGGGGATCACTCGCGCCGTCTGGTCGCTGGCGACTACCGGCGAAAAATCCATCGGCGGCAGCACGATCACGCAGCAGTTGGCGCGTAACTTTTTTCTGACCAACGAAAAGACCTTCACGCGCAAGATCAAGGAAATGTTCCTGGCGCTGAAGATCGAGCGCGAGATCGAAAAGGACAAGATCCTGGAACTCTACCTGAACAAGATCTTTCTCGGTCACCGCGCCTACGGGGTCGGCGCAGCGGCAGAAGTGTATTACGGGAAGTCGCCCGGGCAGCTGACGCTCGCCCAATGCGCAATGATCGCTGCCCTGCCCAAGGCTCCATCGCGCATTAACCCGATAACGTCGCCGGAACGCGCCACCGAAAGGCGTGATTACGTTCTGGCGCGCATGCTCGAGCAGGGATACATCAGCCAGGCCGAGTACGAACAGGCCGTGCGCGAAAAAGACCGCGCTTTTTACCATGGCGCGATCGCTGAAATTTCCGCGCCGTACGTGGCGGAGATGGTTCGCGTGCAATCCCTTCGCCTGCTCGGTTCAGAGGCATACACCGGAGGCTACGAGGTCACCACGACCATCGACAGCCGGCTGCAGACAGCCGCCAACATCGCGGTTTCGAACGGCCTCGAGGAGTATGACCAGCGTCACGGTTACCGCGGCCCGGAGGATCATGTCGACCTGACTGACCGCTTGACCACGGATGACTGGCAGGACGCGCTCGCCCCTTACCGACCGATATCGGGCCTGGAGCCGGGCCTGGTGATCGAGGTGGAGCAGGAACTGGCGCTGGTTTACCTGCGCAATGGCCAAACGGTCGCACTGTCCCTGGCGGACATGGCATGGGCGGCGCCGTTCGTTGACCGAAACCGAAAAGGGGCTGCACCGAAAGCCGTCGAGGACATCATGGCGCCGGGCGACATCATTCGGGTCCGGCTGCACGATGACGGCAGCTGGCGACTCGGCCAGATGCCCGAGGTGGAAGCCGCGCTGGTCGCGCTGGACCCGGACAGCGGCAACATCAGGGCGCTCGTCGGCGGCTATGATTT
>JASFSI010000101.1:0-6202 GCA_050114495.1 Lysobacterales bacterium
TCTGAACCGGGACCGCGGGCGGGCCCGTCAGTTTTTTTTGCCGCTCCAGTAACGCAGGTAGCCCAGCGGCACCGCGACGCCGCAACCGATGAAAAACACCAGCTGCAGCGGAACCGCGGCCAGCGCCGAACCTGCTCCGTAGCGCCGCGCGAGCAGGCGCAGAAAATCCCGCTGTATCCACGCGATACCAGCCAACGCGGCCAGGGGCGCGAGCACGCCGGGCCAGGGCGGCAGCGACCACGGAAAACCCGGCACCATCAACAGCGCGAACAACAGGAACAGCCCGGCCAGCAGCGTCGCGATGCGCGCACCGAGATTCAGGTTGAGATCTGCCGGCGCTTGCGGGTGCCTTTTGAGCAGCACCACCCAGGGCACGCCCCGCCGGAACACGTCGGTCCTGACCATGTCGCCGAAGGTCCATTCCTTGAGGTGCGTTCCCTGCATGTCCTTGAGCAGCCGGATGCGGTGGCCCGCCGCCCGGATCCGGTAACCCAGCTCGATATCCTCGATGCTCGGCCGGGCGAATTCCGCGCTGAAACCGCCCAGTTTCAGAAAAACGGCCCTGCGCACCGCACCGCAGCCGGTCCAGAACGTGGAGGCTTCCTCGTTTGCCGCCTGGTGGTTCCAGTGGTGGTACAGGTTGCGATAGCGGGAAAGAAAAGACGGGTGCGCCGGGTGCTCATCGTAACTGCCGAACACGGCCGCGACATCGGGATCCTGCCCCAGGGCGCGGGCCGCCGTGCCAATGGCCTCAGGGTGCAGCACGACATCCGCGTCCGTAAACATCAGTACTTCACCCGTGGCATGTTCGGCGCCATGGTTGCGCGCCAGGCCCGGACCGCTGTTCTTTTCCATCCGGATCAGCGTCGCCCCGTGACGGCGGGCGATCTCCGCGGTAGTAGCTTGCGTGGAGGCGTCGTCGACGACGATGCATTCCTGCAGGGGATAGTCCGAACGCATCACGGCCTCGAGGCAGCGATCGAGGTCGGCACCGGCATTGTAAGCGGGAATCACGACCGAAACCGTCGGTCCCGCTGTCGACCCGGCCATGCCGTTCAGCCTCCGGATTTTCGGGTGCCTCGCCCATTGCCGGGGCGTCCCGATGTTCGATGCAGATTCATGGTTGGGCATTGTACTTGCTGCGATCAGCGCAAAACAGACGAGTTTCGCAAGGCCATCGCATTACGTAAGATAGGGCCTCTTTCAATCTCTGAGCACTTGCTCTCAGCGCGGCCGGCATGAACCATCATTCGAGGCAGGAATACTGGGACGACATCGGCCGGTCCTTCAACGCGGCGGCATCCGAAAACCTGTGGCGCGGCCACAGCGACCGCGTCAACCGGGACCTGTTGACCGCCTGGCTGGGAAAGCACAGATACTCATCCCTGCTCAAAACCGACCTGTTCGACGAGGCGGTCACGGACGGGCTTTTTCCCTGCCTGCAAGAACTGGCCGATGAAGTCTGCGGCATCGATATCTCACCCCAGTGCGTGGAGATGGCCGGACGGCGCTATCCCGGTTTCAAGGTCCTTCAGGGAGACGTGCGCGACCTGCCCTTTGAAGACGGCCGCTTCGACTGCATCATTTCGAACTCGACGCTGGATCATTTCGATCACCGAGAGGACATCGTCGCGGCACTGAGCGAATTGTTCCGCGTGCTGCGACGCGGCGGTGAACTGGTCGTCACCTTCGACAACCTGCAGAACCCGCTGATCGCGCTGCGCAACGCCCTGCCGTTCGAGTGGCTGAAAAAACTGGGCATGGTGCCGTATTTCGTCGGTAAAACCGTTGGGCGCAGGGGGCTCATCCGGATTTTGAACGAAACCGGTTTCATCGTGGAAGAGACGAAAGCGATACTGCACTGCCCCCGCGTGCTGGCCGTTCCGATGGCGCGGCGCTGCCAGGAGCGTTCGAACGCCGCAGGGCAGCACAGGCTGCTGGAGTGGCTCGCCGCCTGGGAGCGCATGGCGGATTGGCCCAGCGCGGGTTTCAGCGGCCATTTCATCGCTGCCCTGGCCCGCCGGCCATAAAGCCTGGGTTCCAGCTCCAGAGCATGGACCGGCTTCCCTTGACCAATATCATTGCCGCCCGGCCTGCATGGCCTAACATGGCGGAATCATTGACAAAAATGAGAAAGAAATGACGACCGTCGAAGCGCCGCGCCCCGCATCCGGGAACACACCGGCTAGCGAAACCGCCCCCAACGGGGTTCCGGTGGTTCGCCGCGAGGACTTTTCGAACGTCACCTACCTGCTGGAAATTCACCATCCGCAGATGGCGCGTGCCGCGCGCCCGGGCCAGTTCGTGATCGTGATGCCGCATGAAAACGGGGAACGCATTCCGTTGACCATCGCCGACTTTGACCGCGAGGAAGGAACCATCACGCTGGTCATCCAGGCCGTCGGCAAGACCACCCGGCAGATGCAGCGGGACTGCGTTCCGGGCTCGCTGCTGTTCAGCGTGACCGGTCCCATGGGTGAACCCAGCCGCATTCATAACGCCGGCAAGGTCGTTTGTGTCGGCGGCGGGCTGGGCGTGGCGCCGGTCTTTCCGCAGGTGCGCGCCTACCACGAAGCAGGCGCCTACGTGATCGGCGTGATTGGTTTTCGCAGCGAATCGCTGGTGTTCTGGGAAAAGAAATTCAGCGAATACTGCGATGAACTCCTGATCTGCACCGACGACGGATCGCGCGGCATCCACGGCCGGGTTACCGAGGGCATCGCTCAAGCCATCGAAAAACACCCCGATATCGCCGAGGTGCTGGCGATCGGACCGCCCGTGATGATGCAGGCCTGTGCCGAGGCCACGCGGCCGCACGGCATCAAGACCACGGTCAGCCTGAATCCCGTGATGGTGGACGGAACCGGCATGTGCGGCGGCTGCCGGGTAAAACTGCACAGCGGCATGAAATTCGCCTGCGTGGACGGTCCCGAGTTCGACGGCCACGACGTGGACTTCGAGGACCTGGTCAACCGCCTGAACCGCTTTCAGAAGGATGAACGTCTCGCCGTGAAAAAATGGTCGGAAAGCTGCAAGGCTCCGGGCGCATGACGAAGATGAGGAAAATCAAGAAAATTCGCGATATACAGCCCGAACGCACCCCCATGCCGGTGCAGGAACCGGCCGAGCGCGTACATAATTTCGACGAGGTCGCCAGCGGCTACACGGAAGCCGATGCGCTGCGCGAAGCCGAGCGCTGCCTGATGTGCCCGAAAGCCAAGTGCGTCGACGCCTGCCCCGTTTCCATCGATATTCCGGGCTTTATCGACCGCATCCTGGAAAAAGACTACCGCGGCGCCTGGGAAGTCATTACCGATGCCAACCTGATGCCGGCCGTCTGCGGCCGCGTCTGTCCGCAGGAAGATCAGTGCGAAGGTGTCTGCGTGGTCGGCAAAAAGCTGGCGCCCGTCGCGGTGGGCCGCCTGGAGCGCTGGGTGGGCGACATGGCCGTGAACGGCGGCTGGACCGCCGAAACGCGGATCGAGCCCAATGGCAAAAAAGTCGGCATCGTGGGCTCGGGACCGGCCGGCATCGCCTGCGCCGCCGACCTGGCAAAAGCGGGCTGCGAGGTCACCGTGTTCGAGGCATTGCACAAACCCGGCGGCGTACTGCGCTACGGCATCCCGGAGTTCCGCCTGCCCGATTGCGTGATCGACGCGGAGATCGAGAACCTGAAAAGGCTGGGCGTGAAAGTCGAGTGCAACACGCTGGTCGGACGCCTGTTCACCATCGAGCAGATGGTCGGCGAGATGGGTTTCGACGCCGTATTCATCGGCACCGGGGCGGGCACGCCGCGCTTCATGGGCATCGACGGCGAGTACCTGAACGGCGTGCTGTCGGCCAACGAACTGCTGACGCGCTGCAACCTGATGAAAGCGGGCGATTTTCCGAACCACGACACGCCGCTGGGCCTGGGCCGGCGCGTGGCGGTGATCGGCGCCGGCAACACCGCGATGGACGCCATGCGCGTATCTCTGAGGCTGGGCGCCGACACGGTGTACTGTGTCTACCGGCGCACTTTTGACGAGAGCCCCGCCCGGCTTGAGGAAATCGAGCACGCCGTGGAGGAAGGCGTCGAATTCCACTGGCTCAGCGCGCCCCTGGAGATCCTGGACGACGGCGCGGGGAACGTTCGCGGCCTGCGCTGCCAGCGCATGGAACTGGGCGAACCGGACGACAGCGGCCGCCGGCGCCCGGTGCCGGTGGAAGGCAGCGAATACGGGCTCGACTGCGACACGGTGGTCTACGCGATCGGCACCGACGCCAACCCGATCATTGGCCAGACGTCAGGAATCGAGCTCAACCAGTGGGGGTTCATCGCCACCGACGAAAACCTCGCAACGTCGATTCCGGGCGTCTACGCCGGCGGCGACATCGTAACGGGAGGAGCCACGGTTATCCTGGCCATGGGCGCCGGTCGCAGGGCCGCGCGCGCGATGAAAGAATACCTGTCCATCACCCCGAATGGGGACTGAAACTACTGACGACTCATTCCGTCGTGGTCAACAGTGCACCGGCGGCGATTCCCGTTGGCTCACGACATGATCTGCGGGTTGCCCGGTTCGATCACCACGGGTAGTCCCGGCTCCATTTTTCCAGACTTACATTGACGTACCCGTCTGTAGTCCTTGTTTTCTTGATCCAGAACAGGGAGCCGTCCTCGGGATTGAACTCACCCAGGCCGGTTACGGTTGCGAAATAGGGTTCAAACCCGATTTCGGGATCTCCCGGTCGGTTCACGTTCACCGCCAGGCGCAGTTGGTTGCGTTCGCTGTTCGGAAATTCAATCGAACCCGAACAAACGGTATCAAAGGGCAGGTCTCCGTCGACCAGCCCGTTCGCGTAGACACGGTACGTACTGAGAGCCAACAATGGCCCATAAACCGAAAAGTAGGTACCCGCAATTTCCTGCGGCGACAACGTTTGGAAAAATGACGTTTTAAGGGCTCCCGAAAGAATGCCGAGCTCCCCTAGATCGAGGGTCACGAAACCGTTATCCAGCGTGCCGGAGCCCTTTCGAATGCCCGTGCTCGTGAAATGCCCCTCTTCATCGCTGGCCGTATCCACTTCAAATTCAAAGGTGCTGTCACCGGTTATCCATAATCGGCCCAGCGCAGCCTCGGTCCGATTGCCATGGCGGGCTTCATAAGCGATCTCACCGTTCTCGTGGATCATGATCGAACTCATTGCCGGCGGATCATTGACGGGCGAAACAAAGGTCGCGGTGTAGTTGCCGTATAAACCTGGTTTCAGGGAGACCGGACACTCCAGGCCATCGATGTACGTCAGCCGGACCAGATCGACTTCGCCGGTCCCGAACGGGACACCGCCGTGGCTCAGCGGGGAATCGTAGATCAGGTGAGCGGCGCTGCAGCCCTCGAACGTGATCGACACGGTTCCCCAGGGGGTCTCGACGACATCGAGCGGATCGAAAACACCGAACCGCATGCCGCTGTAGTGATAGGCCTCGCCGGTGGCGGTGTCGCCATCGACATCGGCCAGGATTTCGAGCCACATCGGCGTGCCGTCGGGGTGGTATGCGTACCAGTAGGCGACCATGCGGTCCGCGTCCAGCACCTCGATGCTGAGCCCGTGCCCCGGGCGGGCCTCGTCGTACCACAGGCCGCTGTGGTAATTATGAATTTCCTCCGCCGATGCGGCACAGGTAAAGACCGCGAACAGCGCCGTTAAAACAAAGCGCTTCAAGACTTTCATTTCTCTCTCCGACTGGCGTCTTAAACGACGTTTGGGCCTTGAGGTTCGCCCTACCGGAGACCGTCCAGGCCCTCCAGTACAGGCGGACCAAGCCATCCACCAGTATACTCCCCGGCTGGACTACCGTCCTGTCGACAGGTTGATGAAGAACGCAGATTCAGCCGACGACGGCCGCAGCCGGCCCGAAAATCACGCGCGCTAAGGCCGCGTTTCGTCCGTTTTTTCCGCCCCGGGCCGCTGGTGTTTCCAGCGGCGGTGGGTCCACAGCCAGGTTTCGGGGTAGGCGATGATGTCCTGCTCGAGGCGCCTGGTGTGCATCTCGGTCAAGGCGTTCTCGGGAAGATCATTGGGATGTTCGGCCAGCAACTCGCTTTGCAGCCGGTAATGGCCCCGCCTTTCCCGGATGACCGCCATGTAAATCACCGGCAGATCGAGTTTTCTGGCCAGGGCCTCGGTGCCCTTGAAGACCGCGGTGTCCTGGTTCAGG
>JASFSI010000102.1:0-6189 GCA_050114495.1 Lysobacterales bacterium
CTGATCCACGCGCGCCAGGACGAACTGCTCAAGCGCATTCGCAACAGCCCGCCACCCGAGCGCAGCGCAGACTGAACCGTCAGTCTTTTTCTGCAGGGCCGGGGCCGGGCATCGTTTTGATGTGCAGATCCTGCTGCGGGAAAGGAATGACGACGTTTTCTTCCCGGAACCGCTTTTCAATCGCGATGAGCAGACGGTGCGTGGCCAGGCCGCGCTGCTCCGGATACTTGATCCAGCCCAGCAGCTCGAAATCGATCGAACTTTCGCCGAAGCGGCGCATGCGGGCGCGTGGCGCCGGCAGATCGAGAATCATGTCGTCTTCTTTTGCGACGGCCTCGAGAAGCTCCGTAATGTGCTCAGGATTGCTGCCGTAGGCCACTCCAACGGGAATACGGATGCGGTGTTCCACCGCTGGCCCGCCGCTCTCGTTCGTGATCTTGGCGTTGCCCATCACCGCGTTCGGAATCGAGATTTCCACGTCGTCCCGGGTCAGCAGGCGGGTCGAACGCATTCCGACTTCGGTCACCACGCCGCGCTCGCCGGTATCGAGAATCACGTAGTCACCGATCTTGTACGGCGCGTCCGCGATGATCGAAACGCCCGAGATCAGGTTGGCCAGCGTGTCCCGGGCCGCGAAGCCGACGGCGATACCGATCACGCCCGCCGAGGCCAGCCAGGCCGTGCCGTCGATGTTCCACAACAGCATGAACAGCCACACCAGCACCGTGACCAGGAACAGCTTGACACTCATCTCGAACAGCGGCCGCGTGCGCGGCTGGAACAAGGCAAAGTGCCCCTTGTCCTCGGACATGACCGCGATCGCCAGGCTGGCCGCCCGGAACCAGGCGCGGCCCCAGAAAAACAGCAGCAGGGTGAACAGCGCGCGCACGAGAAAACTGTCGATGTTGTCGCTGAAGCCAAAGGACTTGACGGCGGCTACCAGGGCAATGATGACCGTGGTCTGCAGGACGGGCGCGGTCAGGAACTCAATCAACTGGTCGTCCAGCGTGTTGGACGTGCGCTTGGCCGCCTGCGAAAGCAGGGAACGCAGCAGCCACTGGATCGATTTTCCAACGCCGTAACCGAGAACAAACATCAACACCACCAGCACCAGCGGGTAGTCCTGGAGGAAAGACCAGGCCGGAACCAGGGGTTCCGGGAGGTATGGCTCGATATCAATGGCCAGATCCAGGACGTCGACCGCAGCCTGCTCGTCTGCCCCGGAATGGGGTGTAACGCTGCCCGTTGTTTCCTGCATGCCGTTTCTGCCTCAGAACCCGGCTTCGAGGCCGCGCCGTGCGATGGCGACGCCGTTGACGTCCGCGTAAAGGAAATCACCGGGATAGATCTTCATTCCGGCGAACTCCACCGGAACATTCACCTGGCCCACGCCGCGTTTTTCGGTTTTGACCGGGTGCGCGCCCAGGGCCTTGACGCCCAGGTCGATGGTTTCGAGGATTTCAACATCCCGCACACAGCCGTTGATCAGCAGGCCCTGCCAGCCGTTCTTCGCGGCCTTCGCGGCCAGCAGGTCACCCAGCAGGGCGCGCCGCATCGAGCCGCCGCCATCGACAACGATCACGCGACCCGCACCTTCACTGCCGACCAGGTCCCTCACCATCGAGTTGTCTTCGAAACAGCTGACCGTCACGATTTCACCGTGAAACTTGCTGCGCCCGCCGAAATCCCTGAACAGCGGCTGGGCCACGGACAGTTCGTCCAGGTACTCGTCGCACAGGTCAGGTAATGAAAGGGTCATCGGCAGGCTCCGCCCGTTTTGGTCGAGAAAAAGATAGCACACGACCCGAGCGGATGAACACGTACAGACCGCTTTCCGGTAATCTATTGGTTCGTTCAAGGGCAGCGGAGTGCGCGTATGTACGAGGGAAAAATCACCTGGATCACGGGCGCCTCGTCCGGAATCGGCGAAGCGCTGGCCAAGACCTTTGCCGCCGCCGGCGCGAAACTCGTGCTGTCTGCCCGCAGGGAAGCCGAACTCGAACGGGTTCGGGAGGCCTGCATCGAAGTCAATCCCGCCGAGCAATCCCACCTGGTGCTGCCGCTCGACGTCACGGAGGAAAAACGCCTGCCCGCGGTCGTCTCCGCGGTCAGCCAGCAGTTCGGACGCATCGACGTGCTGGTCAACAATGCCGGCATCGGGCAGCGCTCGCTCTGCATCGACACGGAAATGGATGTCTACCGGCGGCTGTTCGATGTCGATGTGCTGGGACAGATCGCGCTGACCCGCGCCGTGCTGCCGACGATGCTGGAACAGCGCAGCGGGCAGATCGCGGTGACCGCCTCGGTGGCGGGCAAGGTCGGCGTGCCCTACCGCAGCGGCTACTGCGCCGCAAAACACGCCATGATGGGCTTCTTTGACGCCCTGAGGGGTGAAGTGGCCCAGCACGGTATCACGGTGCATACCATCGTGCCGGGCTACATTCGCACCAACATATCGAAGCACGCACTGCTGGGTGACGGCGCCGAGATGGGCTACATGGACAAGGCCATTGCAAACGGGATGGATGCGGACCGCTGCGCCGCCGTCATCCTGAAAGGCCTTGGAAAGGGCAAGCCCGAGATACCGGTAGGCAAGGGAATGGAGATGCATGCACTGTGGATCAAGCGCTTCTTTCCCGGTCTTCTGTTCCGCTATGCCGAGCGCATGGCAAAAAAGAAACCTTCACCCGAATAGGCGAATGATTTTCCAGTGATTCAGAAAAAAGGAGGCGAGCGTCATGGCGTGGTTTGACTGGCTGCAGGAGCACCTGGTGCCATTTTTGCCGGTCCTGGTCGTGCTCGCCGTCATCATCGTGGTGCTGGCGGTAACGGACCGCCTGCTCAAGCGCCGCTGGCGCGAACAGCCGGAAATGCAATTCCGTTTCCAGATGATCATGCTGGCGCTGACGTTTTGCAGCGTCCTGGCCGTTCTGCTGGCGCTTCCCCTGAGTGACACGGTCCAGGGGCAGCTGCTGACCCTGATCGGCATTCTCCTGAGCGCCGCCATCGCGCTGTCGGCCACGACGTTTATCGGCAACATCATGGCCGGGATCATGCTGAAGGCGATCAAGAGTATCCGCCCGGGTGACTTTCTTGAAATCGCCGACATCACCGGGCGCGTAACCGAAATGAGCCTGCTGCACACCGAGGTCCAGACAGAAGACCGGGACCTGGTGACGGTGCCGAATCTGTACATGGTCACCAACCCAATGAAAGTCGTCAGGCCGAGCGGAACCATCGTGTCCGCGGAAGTCTCGCTGGGTTACGACATTCCGCGTACCCGGGTCTCCAAGCTGCTGCGCCAGGCCGCCAGGAACACGGGGTTGTCCGACTCGTTCATTCACGTTCGGGAACTCGGTGATTTCGCCGTTACTTACCGTATTGCAGGGCTCCTGGAGGATGTCAAAAGCCTGATTTCGGTACGCACGAAATTGCGCGAAGAAATGCTGGATGTGCTGCATGGCGCCGGAATCGAAATCGTCTCGCCGGCCTTCATGAATACGCGGCCCATCGGCGAAGACCGGGTATTCATTCCACCCCTGGCGAAAGACACTGAAACGCCGACCGTTTCCCATGAAGAGGTGGCCTTTGACAAGGCCGAGGTCGCCGCCTCCGTCGAAGAGGTACGCAAGGCGATCGAAGCGGTTGAAAAGGAGCTGGAAGCCCTGGTCAGCGGCGCTGAAGATACCGATCGAGAAGCCATCCAAAAAGCCTCCGCCAGGCTGGAAGCACGCAAGGAAGTGCTGATGGATCAGCTGAAGGCCGCCGAGGAGCGCCGCAAAGAAGCGGAAGACTCTGACTGAATCCGGGCCCGGATCGACGCTGCTTCAATGCAAAACATTAGCCCCTGAAAGCCGAATGGGGTACTGTTTGCGATCCGTTAATTCCCCAGAGAGCAATTATCCATGACATTCAGCATTCGTTTTTCACTCGTCCTGTTGGTCTTTTCAATCGGTTTCGTTTCGCCTGGAACGACCTTCGCCGCGGAACAAAAATCCATCCTGGTCACCGGCGCCAGCACCGGTATCGGCAGGCACCTGGCCGAGTCACTGGCCGAAGCGGGACACCACGTCTACGCCGGCGCTCGAAAGGACGCGGACCTGGCGGAACTCAACGCCATTGAAAACATAACGGCGGTGCGCCTGGACGTAACCCAGCAGGACCAGGTCGATGCCGCGGCCGCGCTGATTGCCGAGAACGGCACAGGGCTCTATGCCCTGGTGAACAATGCCGGTGTCGGCGGTGGCGGAACGGTCATCGAGACGCCGATTGAAGACCAGAGCTTCGTGTACGCGGTCAACGTGGAAGGCGTCTATCGCACGACACAAGCCTTTGCGCCGCTGGTCGTGGAATCCAAGGGGCGAATCGTAACCACGGGCTCGATTGCCGGCACCATCTCCGCTTACCCGGGTTTCAGCGCCTACGCGGGCAGCAAGCATTGGATCGAGGCTTTCACCGATTCATTCGCCGAGGAAATGAAGCCCCTGGGGGTCGCCGTGAGCGTCGTCGAGCCGGGTAACTACAAGTCGAACATCCGCCGCAGCAGCGTTGCCCGCCGCCTGGAAAAAGTCGCAGCAACCGGCGGGGATGTCACCGACGAAATGAAGCAGGCGTATGAGTCCACGGCGGAACGTGAGCTTTCCTACAAGGAACCGGATGAAGTCACCGAAGCGTTCATGCACGCACTGTTCGACGAGAAGCCGCTGCGGCGCTACGTGGTCGTACCGAATGAAGAAGAGCAGAACAGAACCATTCAAACCAAGGTGAACGAACTGGTGCAGCTCAACCGCTGGGGTCCCTACAGTTACAGCCGCGACGAGCTCATCAAGATGCTGGACGAGGCCCTGGCCGCACCGAAAGCAGAAGAGTAGTTTCGGCTGAAACCGCATTCATGCGGCCGGGCTGCGCTTGCGCCCGGCCGCATCACTTGAGCAATTCCAATCAGAACATCGACGAACCGTCGACGGCTTCCTCGGTGTTTTTCACCCGACTCGGGATCCAGTCGCCCGTGATCATCTGGTCGTAGGTCATGCCGGGCGGCACCATGGGATAAACGCCCGCGTCACGGTCGATGATCACTTCCAGAAAAGCCGGGCCGGGAAATTCCAACCATTCGCGCACGGTCGATTCGATCTCGGCCGGGTCGGACAGGCGCCGTGCGTACTCAAATCCATCCGCTTCCGCCGTCTTGACGAAGTCCTTGCTGCGCAGCGACTTGTCGCTCGCCATGTGGCGGCCGTCGTAAAACAGCTTCTGCCACTGGCGCACCATGCCGTCCCCGGAGTTGTTCAGCACCAGCACCTTGACCGGCAGGTTATACGTCGTCGCGGTTTCCAGCTCACCGAGGTTCATGCGGATACTGGCATCGCCGTCCACGTCGATCACCAGGTGGTCGCGCGCGGCGAACTGCGCGCCGATCGCGGCCGGCAAGCCGTAGCCCATCGTTCCCATGCTGCCGGAAGTCAGCCACAGGCGGGCATGCTTGTAGTCGAAATACTGTGCGGCCCACATCTGGTGCTGGCCGACGCCGGTCGAAATAATGGCGTCACCGTCGGTAATCGCGTTAATGGCCTCGATCACGGCGTAGGGCTGGATCAGGCTGCTCTCGCGGTCGTAATTGAGCGCATACTTTTCTTTCAGCTCGGCGATCTCGGCATGCCATTGCGAAAAATCGGTCTCGACGGCGTGCTGCTCTCCAAAGTCCAACAGGGCTTGCAGATCCTGCTTCAGAATCCCGATGTGCGACCAGTCGACCGGCTTGACCTTGCCTACTTCCGAGGGATCGATATCGAACTGCGCGATGCAGCGGGCATTGGGGGCAAAACGGTCCGGCACACCGGCCACGCGGTCGTCAAAGCGCGCGCCCAGCGTGATCAGGAAATCGCAGTCGTCCACCGCGTAATTCGCACTCGCCAGGCCGTGCATGCCCAGCATGTGCAGGGACAGCGGGTCGCGGGTATCGACCGCGCCGATACCCATCAAGGTGGTCGTCACGGGAATGCCGTAGCGGTGCGCGAATTGGCGCAGTTCTTCGGTCGCATCGCCGTTGATCACGCCGCCGCCGGCGTAGATGAGCGGACGGCTGGACGCCATCAGCATCTCGAAAAACGAACGCAGCTCGTCATCGTCGAGGTGATTATCCCGCGCAGCATGCAGGCGCTGACGGTAGCCCGGCACCGCGAGGTAACC
>JASFSI010000103.1:0-6133 GCA_050114495.1 Lysobacterales bacterium
CTCGACGAAACAGGCGCCGAGCTTCGAGCGATTACCACCGACGACCACGCGTGCGCCCTTCTCCACCGCGTCGTCGACGAAGGACAGCACGTCGTCGGCTGCCCCCTGGTTGATCAGCGGGCCGATCTGGACCCCGTCCTCGGTGCCCTCACCGACTTTCAGGGCCCTTACGGCCTCGGCCAGCTTCGCGGCGAATTCATCGTAGATCCCGTCCTGCACCATCAGGCGGTTGGCGCAAACGCAGGTCTGCCCGGAATTGCGGTACTTGCTGAGCATGGCGCCCTGCACGGCCGCATCGATATCGGCGTCGTCGAATACGATGAACGGCGCGTTGCCCCCGAGTTCCATGGAAGTGCGTTTCACCGTCGCCGCACACTCGGCCATCAGTTGTTTTCCAACCTGCGTCGAGCCTGTAAACGTCAGCTTGCGCACCAGCGGATTGGACGTCATTTCCCGTCCGATCTCGGCCGTCTTGCCGGTCACGATATTGATCACGCCGGCGGGAACCCCGGCGCGTTCAGCCAGCACGGCAAAAGCGTATGCCGACAGGGGCGTGGCGTTGGCCGGCTTGCATACCACCGTGCAGCCGGCGGCCAGGGCCGGCGCGATCTTGCGCGTCAGCATGGCGTTGGGAAAATTCCACGGAGTGATGCAGGCGACCACGCCGACGGGCTGCTTGATGCAAACCAGGCGCTTGTCCTGTGCGGGGGGCGAAATCGTGTCGCCGTAGACCCGCTTGGCCTCCTCGGCGAACCACTCGATGTAGCTGGCGCCATAGGCGATCTCGCCGCGCGCTTCGGCCAGCGGCTTGCCCTGCTCAGCCGTCAGGATCCGCGCCAGGTCTTCCTGCGCGTCCATCATCAGCTCAAACCAGCGCCGCAGGATCGCGGAACGCTCCTTTACGGTGCGGTTCTTCCACTCTGACTGCGCGGCGTGCGCCGCCTCGATGGCCCGGCGGGTTTCAGCCGTGCCGCAGCGGGCGACGGTGGCGATCACCGCCCCGTTGGCCGGGTTGACGATGTCCAGCGTGCCGCCGTCATCCGCAGCGACCCAGCGGCCGCCGATAAAGGCCCTGGTCTCAATCAGTCGGTTGTCGGAGAGTTGAATGGTCATTTCGAATTCCCCACTTGAGTGCAACGGAACCATGATAACGACAATCATCTGTCGAAAGAACGGAAAAGCGGTCAAAAGCGCCCGGGTTAAACCTTCGGCGGAGTGGATCAAGCCGGTCCGAAGGGTAGTAGAATGTCTGCAGCCATGAACAACGACAAAAAAACCCCTTCGAAAACCATCGCGGTGAACAAGCGCGCGCGCTTCGAATACCACATCGAAGAGCGCATCGAAGCCGGCATCGCGCTGGAGGGCTGGGAGGTCAAGGCGCTGCGCGAGGGGCGCGTGCAGTTCTCGGACAGCTACGTGCTGCTCAAGGACGGCGAGGCGTTCCTGTTCGGCTGCCTGATCAATCCCCTGCCCACGGTTTCCACGCACATCACGCCGGACCCGGTACGCACGCGAAAGCTGCTGCTGCATCGGCGTGAAATCGATCGGCTCATCGGCGCGGTCGACCGCCGCGGCTACACGGTCATACCGACCGCCATGTACTGGTCGCGGGGCAAGGCCAAGGTCGAAATCGGCATGGCGCGGGGCAAACGCCAGCACGACAAGCGTAAAACCGAGAAAGACCGTGACTGGGAGCGCCAGAAAGGGCGTATCATGAAAAGGGGATGAAAACAGCACAGCGGCATGGCTGACGATCAACGACCAACACCCATTCGCGTCGCGGTGGCCGATAAGAATCCGCTGATCCAGGCGGCGCTGCGCCAGCTGCTGTCCGAAGACGACCGCTTTGAACTGGTGCATGTCACCGACGGTTGCGAAACCTTCCTGCAAAAAGTCAGTGAAAAGCCGGTCGACGTCGGCGTAATCGGCTGGGTCATCGGCAAATGCGACGGCCGGGCTGTCCTCGACCAGCTCGGAAAAATAGAGTTTCCGCCGCGCGTGATCGTTTACACCGGCGATATCGACCCGGTGGTGCCGGCCCAGGTCATGCGTCACGGCGGAGCCGGCTTCGTTTCCAAGAGCGAACAGCCCGCCGTTCTGCTCGATACCATCGAGGCCGTGGCGAGCGGCCGGATGGTGTTTCCCTTCATCGACGTTCGCAAGCTGTTTGAAAACCCGCTTTCTTCGCTGACCCGCCGCGAACTCGAAGTGCTCAGCGATCTGGCGGCCGGCCGCACCAACAAGCAGATCGCGCGCAGCCACGATGTCTCGCTGAACACCGTCAAGTTTCACGTGCGCAACGTATTCCAGAAACTCGGCGTCAACAGCCGCAGCCAGGCCATCGCGCTGTACCTGAAATCCTGAGCCCCCTCGCCCGGGTGGTTTTTTTCCCACCCTTTTGTGTGCGAGCCCCCCCTTCTTTGTGATGTTCCTGTCTCGCCGGGCGGGACCTAGACTGGTTTACCCATGCAGCACCGGCTTTGCATGCGGAGCACCACGGTCCCGGAGGACAGGCACGATGACCGAACACCAGACTTTGACGAGTTTTCTCGCCGACTACTGCAGCGACAGCGGACCATTGAAACGGGAGGTGGCGGAGACCGTGAGCGCTGTCGCCGAGGCCTGCGTGTCCATTGCCGAGATCATCGCCCTGGGTCCGCTTACGGGCAACATGCTGGGCAGCACCAAGGGTCAGAATGCGGATGGCGACGAGCAGGCTGCGCTCGACGTTCGCGCCAATGACATCGTGATCGACGAACTGCGGGACAGCCCGGTCGCCTACATCGCCTCGGAAGAGCTGGACCAGCCGTTGCAGGTCAACCCCGGCAAACCGCTGTACGTGGCGATCGATCCGCTCGACGGCTCGTCGAATATCGACACCAACGTGTCGATCGGCACGATCTTTTCGGTCATGCCGATGGCCTGTGACAAGGGCGAATCGGAATCCGACTGCTTCCTGCAGGCCGGCGTTCACCAACTGGCCGCCGGGTACGTAATCTACGGGCCGCAGACCGCACTGGTGCTGACGCTGGGCAACGGCACCCACATCCTCACGCTTAACCCGGACACCGGCGAATTCTGCCTGACCCAGCCGAACATCCGCATTCCCGAAGACACCCGCGAGTTCGCGATCAACACCTCGAACTTCCGTCGCTGGGACGGCCACATACGCGCCTACATCGACGACTGCTTCAGCGGCGAGGAAGGGCCGCACGGCAAGAACTACAACACCCGCTGGATCGCATCCCTCGTCGCAGAGTGCCACCGCATCATGGTGCGCGGCGGTATCTTCCTGTACCCAAGCGACCGCCGGCCGAATTACCAGGAGGGCCGTCTCAGGCTGGCCTACGAAGGCAACCCGATCGCATTCCTGGTGGAACAGGCGGGTGGCGGAGCCACGACGGGCCGCGAGCGCGTCATGGAAGTCGAACCCAGGAGCATTCACCAGCGCGTGCCCCTGATCTTCGGTTCGCGCAACGAAGTCAAGCTGATCAACCACTACTACGCTGAAGTGCAGCCGGCACACCAGCGTTCGCAGCTGTTTGGCGAACGCGGCCTGTTCCGAAGCCGCTGAAGAAGGAGGCACACATGTCAAAACGACACCCCATCATCTCGGTCACCGGTTCTTCAGGCGCCGGCACGACATCGGTCAAAAAAACCTTTCAGCGCATATTCCGGCGCGAAAAGATCACGGCCGCCTACATCGAGGGCGACGCCTTCCATCGTTACGACCGCGTGGAAATGAAACGCGTGATGGCCGATGAAGAAAAAAAAGGCAACCGGCATTTCAGCCACTTCGGTCCGGAAGCCAACCGCCTGGAAGACCTCGAAGAAGTGTTCCGCGAATTCGGCGAGACCGGCGGCGGCAGAACGCGACACTACGTCCACGACGACGATGAAGCGAAAAAATACGGCAGCCCCCCGGGCACCTTCACCGACTGGTTCGACATTCCCGGTGAAACAGAATTACTGTTCTACGAAGGACTGCATGGCGCAGTCGTGACGGAAGACGTCGACGTCGCGCAGCATTGCGACCTGAAAATCGGCGTCGTCCCGGTCGTCAACCTGGAGTGGATCCAGAAAATCTTCCGCGACAACCTCGAACGGGGCTACTCGCACGACGTGATCAAGGACACCATCCTGCGCCGCATGCCGGACTACCTGGACTACATCTGCCCGCAGTTCTCGCAGACCGACATCAATTTCCAGCGCGTGCCGACGGTGGACACGTCGAACGCGTTCTGCGCACGCTGGATTCCGACCCCGGACGAATCGATGGTCGTCATTCGATTCGCCAATCCACGCGGCATCGACTTCCCTTACCTGACGTCGATGATTCACGGCAGCTTTATGTCGCGCGCCAACTCCATCGTCATTCCGGGCAACAAGCAGCCGCTGGCAATGCAATTGATCCTGACGCCGATGATCCTGCAGCTCATCGAGCGCAGCCGTCGGGCCGGCGGACCGCGCAAGCCAGCCGCATGAATCTGAATAGCCAAGACTGAATTTACACAGGAGAGCACCATGGACCAATCGAATCGCTACGCAAATCTCGACTTGAGAGAGGAAGACCTGATTGCAGGCGGCAAGCACCTGCTCTGCGCCTACATCATGAAGCCCAAGGAAGGTTACGGTTACCTGGAAACGGCGGCACATTTCGCGGCCGAGTCCTCGACCGGAACCAACGTGGACGTTTCCACCACCGACGATTTCACCCGCGGCGTGGATGCGCTGGTATACGAGATCGACCCGGAACGGGAACTGATGAAGATCGCCTACCCCACCGACCTGTTCGACCGCAACATCATCGACGGCCGGGCGATGCTGGCTTCATTCCTCACGCTGGCCATCGGCAACAACCAGGGCATGGGCGACGTCGAGTACGCCAAGATGCATGATTTTTACGTCCCGCCGGAATTCCTGAGGCTGTTTGACGGCCCGTCGATGAACATTCAGGACATGTGGCGCGTGCTCGGCCGCGACATGGACAACGGCGGCATGGTCGTCGGCACGATCATCAAGCCCAAGCTGGGACTGCGCCCGCAGCCCTTCGCCAACGCCTGCTATGACTTCTGGCTCGGTGGCGACTTCATCAAGAACGATGAACCGCAAGGCAACCAGGTATTTGCTCCGCTCAAGGAAACCATCGCCCTGGTCGCCGAGGCCATGGATCGCGCACAGCAGGACACCGGCGAGGCCAAGCTGTTTTCGGCCAACATCACGGCCGACGATCCGGCTGAAATGATAGCCCGCGGTGAATACATCCTCGAGACCTTTGCGGGCAACGCGGACCACGTCGCTTTCCTGGTGGACGGTTACGTCGCCGGCCCCACGGCCGTGACCGTGGCGCGGCGAAATTTCCCGGGCCAGTTCCTGCACTATCACCGGGCCGGACACGGCGCCGTCACCTCGCCGCAGGCGAAGCGCGGCTATACGGCCTTCGTGCACTGCAAAATGTCCCGGCTGTCCGGCGCCAGCGGTATCCACACCGGCACCATGGGCTTCGGCAAGATGGAAGGTGAAAACGCCGACAAGGCCATCGCCTACATGCTGGAGCAAGACGACGCGCAGGGCCCCTACTTCCGCCAGACCTGGCAGGGCATGAAAGCCACCACGCCCATCATCTCCGGCGGCATGAATGCGCTGCGACTGCCCGGCTTCTTTGACAACCTGGGCCACTCGAACGTGATCCAGACCTCCGGCGGCGGCGCCTTCGGTCACGTCGACGGCGGAACGGCCGGAGCGAAGTCGCTGCGCCAGTCCCACGAAGCCTGGCGCGCCGGTGTCAACCTGGTGGACTACGCCAAGGATCACCCCGAACTCGCGCGCGCTTTTGAAAGCTTCCAGTCCGACGCCGACCAGTTCTATCCGGGCTGGCGGGAAGCGCTGAATGTCACCGGCTGACGATACCGCCAGGGCCGCCGGGCGCCGCCCGGCGGCTGTCGTCTGGGACCTCGACGGCACGCTGGTCGATTCGGCCCCGGACCTGGCCACCACCCTCAACCTCATGCTGTCCCGGCACGGCCTGCCCGAACACGGGGTCGGCGCCGTTCGCCTGATGATCGGGCACGGCGTTCCGAAGCTGATCGAACGGGGTTTCCGCGCCTCCGGCGCGCCCCTTTAAGGGGGAAAT
>JASFSI010000104.1:0-6109 GCA_050114495.1 Lysobacterales bacterium
AGGTGTGTTTGGCTTGAATTCCAGATTTCGTCCCCTTGAGGAAGAACCGCTCAAGCCCCTTGTGCCGGAAACTTCGAATCACTGTAGAAATTGTATCCTGTAACGTAACAGGTTACAAGCAAACAAGGGAAAACTGTCTATTGGTGCCGGAGGAGAGACTCGAACTCTCACTCTGTTTCCAGAACCGGATTTTGAATCGCCCGCATGTGAGCTCCTACACCCAATCGAACATGCGTTCGCCCTCGGCGACCTGCTGACCGGCTTTTACCCGGAACGCGGTGATTTCGCCGGCCGACGAGGCACAGATCGTATGCTCCATTTTCATGGCTTCGAGCACCAGCAGGGGCTGACCCGCCTCGACCGCCTCTCCCGCCGCAACGAGCAGCTTGACCACCGTGCCGTGCATCGGAGCGGTGGAGACGTCGCCACCCGCCATTTCGCGCTCATCGCCGTAGTCCGGCTGCGCCAGCGAGAACTCCAGTGCACCGCCCTGCCCGAACAGCGTGAAGGATTCACCATCCTCGACTACCTGCACGGTTTGCCGGTGCCCGTCGATCACGGCGATCAGGTCATTGCCTTCCAGCCGCCCGCGGGCCAGTACCGTCTTGCCGCCCGCCGTGATCGCGAAGCGGCGTTTTCGGCCGCTGCCCACCTCCTGCACCGGAACCTCGTGGGCGGTTCCGTTGACCACGATCGCGCCGCGGTGCTGTGCCGGGGCGTTCAGGCGCCAGGCGGTGGACGCGTTCCAGGGTGACCCGGGATCCCCGGCACCGGCGCGCGCCTGCGTGGCCCGTTCCATCCGCAGCAGCAGGTAGAGTGACGCCAGCGGCAAGTCGCGCAGGCGGTCTGCGGGCGTTTCGTGAAACAGCAGTTCGTGGTGGTCCTCGACGAAATGCGTGTCCACCCGTCCCTGCCGATACGGTTCGCTGCTCACCAGGTTGTAAAGGAACGACAGGTTGGTTCGCGGCCCGCTGATACGGTACTCGGACAGCGCCCGCGCCAGGCGGGCCAGCGCGCGTTCACGGTCCTCGTCCCAGGCCACCAGCTTGGCGATCATCGGGTCGTAGAAAACACTGACCTCGTCGCCCTGCAGCACGCCGCTGTCCACGCGCACGTGGCGGTCTTCCACCGGCGCTTCCAGGAACGTCAGCCGGCCGCTGGCCGGCAGGAAACCGGCGGCGGGATCCTCGGCGTAAATGCGCGCCTCGATGGCGTGGCCGCGCAGTTCCAGTTCATCCTGCCCCAGGGGCAGCGCTTCACCGCTCGCGACCCGGATCTGCCACTCGACCAGGTCCAGCCCGGTCACCATCTCGGTAACCGGGTGCTCGACCTGCAGCCGCGTGTTCATTTCCATGAAATAGAACGCGCCGCCGCCGTCCAGCAGGAATTCCACCGTGCCCGCGCCAACGTAGTCGATGGCGCGCGCCGCGCGCAGGGCGGCTTCACCCATCGCGCTGCGCAGCTCCGCGCTCACGCCGGGCGCCGGGGCTTCCTCGATGATTTTCTGGTGGCGGCGCTGGATGGAGCAGTCACGCTCGAACAGGTAGACCGCGTTGCCCCGCGTGTCGCAGAACACCTGGATTTCCACGTGGCGCGGGTGCTCCAGGTATTTCTCGACCAGCATCAGGTCGTCGCCGAATCCGGCCAGGGCCTCGCGCCGCGCCGAGTCCAGCGCCGCGTCGAATTCAGCCGCGTTTCGAACCAGCCGCATGCCCTTGCCGCCGCCGCCCGCGGCGGCCTTGATCAGCACCGGGTAGCCGATTTCATCCGCCGCGGAACGGAGCTTTTCGTCCGGGGCGTTGTCACCGTGAAAGCCGGGAACCAGCGGCACACCGGCGGCCTGCATGATGGACTTGGCCGCCGATTTCGAGCCCATCGCGCGAATGGCCGAAGGCTCGGGACCGATGAAGGTGACGCCGTTCTGGCTGCAAAGCTCAGCGAAGGCCGCGTTTTCTGAAAGAAAACCGTAGCCCGGGTGCACGGCCTCGGCGCCGGTCTTGCGGCAGGCCTCGATCACGCGGTCCCCGCGCAGGTAGGAATCGGCGGGCCGCGGCGGACCCAGCCGGACGGCCTCGTCGGCCAGCGCCACGTGCAGCGCGTCGCGGTCTGCCTCGCTGTACACCGCGACGGTACCGATGCCCATGCGGCGCGCGGTGCGGATCACGCGGCAGGCAATCTCTCCGCGGTTGGCCACCAGGATTTTTTTGAACATGCCTCGTCCCCCTTACATCCGGAACACGCCGAAGCGCGTTTCCTCGATCGGCCGGTTCAGTGCGGCCGACAGGGCCAGGCCGACGACCTGGCGCGTCTGCACCGGGTCGATGACGCCGTCGTCCCACAATCGTGCGGAGGCGTAGTACGGGTGCCCCTGGGTCTCGTAGCGGTCCAGGATGGGCTGGCGGAATGCCGCTTCCTCTTCCGCGCTCCACTCTTCTCCCGTGCGCTCTTTCTGGTCTCGTTTGACCTGTGCGAGCACGTTGGCGGCCTGTTCACCGCCCATCACCGAGATGCGCGCGTTCGGCCAGCTGAACAGGAAGCGCGGGTCGTAGGCGCGACCGCACATGCCGTAGTTGCCGGCACCGTAGGAATTGCCGATGATGACCGTGATTTTCGGCACCGCGACGGTGGAAACCGCGGTGACCATCTTGGCGCCGTGCTTGGCGATGCCGCCCGCCTCGTACTGCCGCCCCACCATGAAGCCCGTGATGTTCTGCAGGAACAGCAGCGGTATGCGGCGCTGGCCGCAGAGCTCGATGAAATGGGCGCCTTTCTGCGCCGACTCGCTGAACAGGATGCCGTTGTTGGCGACGATGCCCACCGGGTAACCGAAAATGCGGGCAAAACCGCAGACCAGCGTCGCGCCGAAGCGCGGCTTGAATTCATCGAGGACGGAGGCGTCCACCGTGCGCGCAATGATTTCGCGCACGTCGTAAGGCTTGCGGGGGTCGCTGGGCACGACGCCCAGGATCTCAGCGGGGTCGTAGTCGGGTTCGCGGGGTTCGGCCACGTCGAGCTGGACGTTTTTTACCCGGTTCAGCCGGCTGACCGCGCGCCGCGCCAGTTTCAGCGCGTGGTGATCGTTGCGCGCGTAGTGATCGGCCACGCCGGACTCGCGCGTGTGCACGTCGGCGCCGCCCAGTTCCTCGGGCGTGACGATCTCGCCGGTCGCCGCCCGCACCAGGGGCGGTCCGCCGAGAAATATCGTGCCCTGCTCGCGCACGATGATGGTCTCGTCCGCCATGGCCGGCACGTAGGCGCCGCCGGCCGTGCAGGAACCCATCACCACGGCGATCTGCGGTATGTTGCGCGCCGACAGGTTGGCCTGGTTGTAGAAAATCCGGCCGAAATGATCGCGGTCGGGAAACACCTCGTCCTGCATCGGCAGGTAGGCGCCGCCCGAGTCGACCAGGTAAATGCACGGCAGGTTGTTCTGCGCGGCTATGTCCTGCGCACGCAGGTGTTTTTTCACGGTCAGCGGAAAATAGGTGCCGCCTTTGACCGTGGCGTCGTTGGCGACGATCATGCACTCCTGCCCGGCAACCCGGCCGACGCCGGTCACGATGCCCGCGGCCGCTGCGTCTTCTTCGTAGACGTTCATGGCGGCGAGCTGCGAGAGTTCGAGGAACGGCGAACCCGGGTCGACCAGCGCGTCGATGCGTTCCCGGACCAGCAGCTTGCCGCGTTCCCGGTGCCTTTGCTGGTAACGCTCGCCCCCGCCTTTTTTGACCTGCGCCACCTGCTGTTCGAGGTCCTCGACCAGCGAGCGCATGTGCCCGGCGTTGGCCTGGAATTCTTTGCTGCCCGTATCCAGGCAGCTTTCGATCCTGCTCATGATCACGATCCTCTGCAAATGGTTCTAAAGCGTACGGGTTTCTTCGAATAGCTCGCGCCCGATCAGCATGCGGCGGATCTCGTTCGTGCCGGCTCCGATTTCGTACAGCTTGGCGTCGCGCAGCAGTCGTCCGGCGGGATAGTCGTTGATGTAGCCGTTGCCGCCGAGGCACTGGATGGCCTCGAGGGCCATCTTCGTCGCGTTTTCGGAGGTGTAAAGAATCACGCCGGCCGCGTCCTTGCGTTTTTCACGCCCGCGATCGCAATTGGTGGCCACCGCGTAGAGGTAGGCCCGCGATGCGCTCAGCGTCGTGTACATGTCGGCCACCTTGCCCTGCATGAGCTGGAATTCACCGATGCTCTTTCCGAACTGCTTGCGCTCGTGCAGGTAGGGTTCCACGACATCCAGGCAGGCCTGCATGATGCCGACCGGCCCGGCCGCCAGGACCGTGCGTTCATAGTCCAGCCCGGACATCAGGATGCCGACGCCCGAATTGACCTCGCCCAGCACGTTTTCGGCCGGCACGAAGCAATCGTCGAAGATCAGTTCACAGGTGTTCGAGCCGCGCATGCCAAGCTTGTCCAGCTTGGGGCCGCGGCTGAAGCCCTCGCAATCCGACTCGATGATAAAGGCGGTAATGCCGCCGGAACCGGCCGCCATGTCGGTCTTTGCATAGACCACGAAGACGCCGGCTTCCGGTCCGTTGGTGATCCACATCTTGTTGCCGTTGAGCCGGTAGCCGTCACCGTCCTTTGCGGCGGTCAGTTTCATGCTGACCACGTCGGAACCGGACTGGTGCTCGGACATGGCCAGCGCACCGACTTTTTTACCGGAGCACAGGTCGGGCAGCCAACGCCGTTTCTGTTCTTCGCTGCCGTTGCGGCGGATCTGGTTCAGGCACAGGTTGGAGTGGGCGCCGTAGGACAGGCCGATCGAGGCCGAGGCGCGGCTGATTTCTTCCATCGCCACGCAATGGGCGAGGTAACCCAGGCCGGTACCGCCATACTCTTCTTCCACGGTAATGCCCAGCAGGCCCATTTCTCCGAGCTTGGGCCACAGTTCCTCCGGAAAGCGGTTCGCGCGATCGATATCCGCCGCCAGCGGGGCGATTTCTGCTTTTGCGAACTGGTATACCGTCTCGCGCAGCATCTCGATGTCTTCACCGAGGTCAAAATCCAGCGAAGGGAAGTGTGTGTTCATGTCGTCTCCAATCAGTTGTTCTTTGCCAGGCGCGCCAGTGCCTCACTGCAGCGTTGTTCCGCCTGGTCCATTTCCTTGAGCATGGCATCGAGTTCACGCCGTTGTTCCTGCAGTTGCCGCCTCTTGTCGGCGATCTTTTCCATCAGGGCTTCCAGTTGCTTGCGGCTGCTGCCGGGCGAACCGTACATGCGAATGATTTCCGCGCTCTCGTCGAGACTGAAACCCAGCCGCTTGCCGCGCAGGATCAGGCGCAGCTTGGTACGGTCGGCGGCGCTGTAGCAGCGCTGCTGGCCTTCGCGCCGCGGCGCCAGCAGGCCTTTTTCCTCGTAGAAACGGATGGTGCGCGTGGTCACGCCGAATTCCTCGGCGAGTTCTCCAATGTGGTAGGAATGGCTCATCTTTTCAGGATAGCTTACGTTAACGTTAACGTAAATAGCTGGCGAACGGCCTTTCCAGAACCTGCCTGAAATACGCCTGAAGCAGGCAGATACACGGTCGATGGAACAGCCCCTATCCAGGCACGCTCGAGACGGCGCTCTTTCTCGTCATTCCGGAAGCCGCGGCAGACTGGGATTTTTAAAAGGCCGTTCGCCTAGAGCGAGGAAAGGAGGCGCTGGGCGTGCAGCAAGTGCGGCCGGTCGAGCATCTGGCCGTCCATTTCCAGCACACCGGCATTCGGGCTGGCGTCGAACAGTTCCACGATGCGCTTCGCGCGCTCGATTTCCTGCTGCGTCGGGCTGAAGGCCCGGTTGATGGCCTCGACCTGGGCCGGGTGGATGGCGAGTTTGCCGCTGAAACCATCGCGCCGGGCCTGCTCCAGCGAACCAGACAAGCCCTCAGCATCGCTAAAGTCGGCATGAATGGTATCGATCGCCGGCACGCCGGCGGCGTGGGCGGCGAACAGGGCGAGACTGCGCACCAGCTGGAACGGTGGTGTCCATTCTCCGTTCTCATCCCGCCATCTGCTGGCCCCGATGGCGCTGCCGAGGTCCTCGGCGCCCCAGGTCAGGCCGGCCAGGCGGGGCCTGCAGGAACCGTAATCACCGAGGGCAAACAGCGCTTTCGGCGTCTCGGTCA
>JASFSI010000105.1:0-6087 GCA_050114495.1 Lysobacterales bacterium
CCGCTACCTGCGGCAATCGCTCAAACAGAGTTTCCTGCTGATCCTCTCGCTGGTACTGATGCTCACGGTTCTGCTGGCCATCCTGGCCGCGCTCTACTCGGCCCGGCGCATGGTTTCACCGCTCTCGAAGCTCGCGCGGGCGACGCGCGAGGTCGCGGCCGGTGACTTCAGCCAGGAAGTCGCGGCCGGACGCAGGGATGAGATCGGCTTTCTCGCCTCGTCCTTCAACTCGATGACGCAGGCGCTGAAAAAAGCCAGCCAGGAAGCCGAGGCCAGCCGCGCTGAGCTCGAGGCGCAGGGCGAATACCTCGAAGCCGTGCTGGGCAACCTGTCGTCAGGCGTCCTGACGCTGGACGACGCGGGCCGCGTCGTGACGGCCAACGAAGCCTGCCGTCGCATCCTGGCGCTGGACGAAACCTTTACCGAAGGCATTGACCAACCCGCAGCCGAACCGCCGTCACTCGACCGGCTGGCGACATTTGATCCATCCATGCAGCCCTTCGTGGACGCGCTGCACCGACAGTTTTCCCGTGACCGCGACGAATGGCAGCAGGAAATCAAGATCGAACGCACCGGCGCACCGCTGGTGCTGCTGGTACGCGGCACACGCCTGCCCTCTTCCGCCCTGGCGGTTGAGAAGCACGGCGCCGGGCACGTGGTGGTCTTTGATGACGTAACGGTGCTCAACCAGGCGCAGAGAGAAGCCGCCTGGGCCGAGGCCGCGCGGCGGCTTGCACACGAGGTCAAAAATCCGTTGACGCCGATCCGGCTCGCCACCGAGCGCCTTCAATTACGGCTTTCCGGCAAGCTGGAAACCCAGGATGTCGAACTGTTGGAAAAGACATCCAATACGATCGTGAGCCAGGTCGAGGCGCTGCGAAAACTGGTTGACGCGTTTGGCGACTATGCGCGTGAACCGGAGCTCGTTCGCGAACCGGTGTCACTGGACGAGCTCATCCGGGAGGTGGTCACCCTGTACCGGCAGGGCGGCAATGATATTCACTTCGAACTGGACCTCGTTCCCGGGCCGCAGGGTTTCAGAGCGGACAGCGGGCGGCTGCGCCAGATGCTGCACAACCTGATCAGAAACGCCGACGAGGCTAACGACGAAAGCACCGTGTCGCTCAGGATATCGACTGGCGAACGGGAAACGGGCGGCCGCAGAATACTGGAACTGGAACTGCTGGACGACGGGCCCGGCTTTCCCGCCGCGGTGCTGGAGCAGCCGTTTGAACCCTACGTCACGGGCAAAGGCAAGGGCCGCGGGCTCGGCCTCGCGATCTGCCGCAAGATCGTTTCCGAGCACGATGGCGTCATAAGGATCGAAAACCGCGCCGGCGGCGGTGCACGCATCGTTATTCGGCTGCCCCTGGCCTGACCATTTCACGATTCAAAGACGTCTTTCGAAGGCCTTGCACAGCGGGGACAAGAGAGTAAGATGTTGCGGAAATACAACAGGTCTCCCAGGTCATGTCCCAACCTTATGTTCTAGTCGTCGACGATGAGCCGGATATCCGCGAGCTGGTGCAGGAAATCCTCGCAGACGAAGGGTACGAAGTAGCGGTCGCGGAAAACGGCGAAGCCGCGCGGGCCGCGTTCGCCCGGCGCACGCCCGACCTGGTATTGCTGGACATCTGGATGCCGGATATCGACGGTATTACGCTGCTTCGCGAGTGGTCTTCGAACGGGCAGCCGGACTGCCCGGTGGTCGTCATGTCGGGACACGGGAACCTTGAAACGGCAGTCGAGGCAACCCGCCTGGGCGCCTACGACTTCGTGCAGAAACCGATTTCACTGGCCAAGCTGCTGTCGGTTGCCGGGCAGGCCATCGACAGCGCCCGGAAACAGCCGCGTTCGGCCAGTGCCGCCGCGCCGGCGGAGAGCGAACCCATCGGCAACAGCCAGGCAATGCAGTCGCTGCGAAAAAAAGCGGAACAGGCCGCCCGGCATCACCTGCCGGTATTGATCAGCGGGGAACAGGGCTGCGGACGCGCCAACCTGGCGCGCTTCATCCATGCACGCGGCGTCGGCGGCGAACGCTTCGTTTGCCTCGATCACGGCCGCGTGGGACCGGAATCCGTACGCAGCTACCTGCACGGATCTTCGGGCAGCGAGGGCCTGTTTGAGCGCGCGCGCGGCGGCACGCTTTTCATACCGGACCTGCAGGACCTGCCGGACGAGGCGCTGGAAATCATTCGACTGGCCCTGGAATCGGACCAGGACGCCGTTTCAGCCGGTTCCGATCCGGCGCTGCTGGACTGCAGGCTCATTGCCAGCGCCTGCAAAGACCCGCTCAACCGCGTTTCGAAGAATGAAGCGCTGAGCCAGCTCTACTTTCGACTCAACGTGCTGCCGCTTGAAATTCCGCCGTTGCGGGAACGGCCGGAAGATGTGCCGGAACTGATCCGTCATTACGCGGAATGGTTTCCGAACAACGAGGGCCTGCCCTACCGCCCGTTCTCGGTTGCGGCCCAGAACCGCTTGCGCAACCATGACTGGCCCGGCAACGTCCTCGAGTTGCGCAACCTCGTGCAGCAGGTACTCGTACTGGGCGGCAGCGGCGAGGTCACGGTCAACGAGGTCGAAGAAGCACTGAAGCAGCACCCGGCCGCCGCGGCGCCGAAAGCGCCGGGCATGTCCGGATATTTCGACCTGCCGCTGCGCGAGGCACGTGAACGCTTTGAACACGACTACCTGGTCTACAGGCTCAGGGAGTCGGAAGGCAGCGTCGGCCGGCTCGCGGAAATGGTCGGGATGGAACGTACCCACCTTTATCGTAAACTTCGCGCCCTGGGTATCGATCCGAGGACGGCAGGAAGGACCGAAAAATGAAGATCGTCATTCTCGGAGCCGGCCAGGTCGGTTCGACGGTGGCGCATAGCCTCGCCAGCGAAGAAAACGATATTACCGTGGTCGATATCGACGGGCAGCAACTCAAGCAACTGCAGGACCGTCTTGATATCCGCGGCGTCGTGGGCCACGCCTCGCGGCCGACCGTGATGGTGCGCGCGGGTATCGAAGATGCAGACATGGTCATCGCGCTGACCAGCAGCGACGAAGTCAACATGACGGCCTGCCAGGTAGCCTACACGCTTTACAACACGCCGATGCGGATTGCGCGCATCCGTTCGTCGGAATATATCGACAATCCAAAACTGTTCGAACGAGAACATTGTCCGGTCAATGTTCTGATCAGTCCGGAAACGCTGGTCACCGAGTACATCGCTAATCTAATCGAGTACCCGGGCGCGCTCCAGGTGCTCGATTTCGCCGATGGCCGGGCCCAGCTGGTCGCCACCCAGGCTTATGCCGGCGGGCCGCTCGTCGGTCACCGGCTGCAAACCCTGCGGGAGCACATGCCCGCCGATGCCGACGCTCGCGTCGCTGCAATCTACCGCCAGGACAAGACCATCATCCCGGACGGCAAAACCGTGATCGAAGAAAACGACACGGTTTTCTTTCTCGCGGCGCGAAAAAACATCCGCATGATGATGCGCGAGCTGCGGCCGATGGACAACCCGATTCGCCGCATCATCCTGGCCGGCGGCGGGCACATCGGCGCCAACCTGGCGCAATACCTGGAGCGCAACCACCACGTCAAGATCATCGAACGTGACCCGAAACGCGCCGACGAGATCGCCGAACAGCTGGAACGGGCCATCGTGCTCGTCGGCGACTGCGCGGACGAAGACCTGCTGCGCGAAGAGGCAGTCGATACCGCGGACGTCTACTGCGTGCTGACCAACGACGACGAGGCGAACATCCTGTCGTCCATGCTGGCCAAGCGGCTGGGTGCCGAAAAGGTGCTCGCCATCGTCAACCGCCCGGCGTACGTCGACCTCGTGGAGTCGGTTTCCATCGACATCGCCATTTCGCCACAGCAGATCACCATCGGCGCCCTGCTCACGCACATCCGGCGCGGCAACATGGTGCGGATCCATTCGCTGCGGCGCGGCGCTTCCGAGGCGATCGAGGCGGTGGCGATGGGAGATAAGCGCAGCTCGCGGGTCGTCGGCCGCGCGATCGAGGACATCGACCTGCCGCAGGGAACGACCATACCCGCCGTGGTGCGCGGAGAAAACGTGATCATCGCCCACCACGACACCGTGATACACGAAGGAGACCACGTCATCCTGTTCGTTCCGGACAAAAAACAGATTCCCGCGGTAGAGCGCCTGTTCCAGGTCGGGGCGATTTTCGTCTGAGGCGGCCATGGGATTCTCCGGCGTCCAGCGTATCGTTGGTTTCCTGATCGCGGCATCCAGCCTCATGATGCTGCCGCCGGTGCTGGTTTCGCTCTGGTACCGGGACGGCACATCCGGCGCGTTCATCGCCTGCGCGCTGATTCTGCTGGTCGTCGGGACCGCGATTCACTACCCGGTGCGGAACGACCATCGCGACCTGCGCATCCGCCACGGATTCCTGGTCGTGGTCTGCGCCTGGCTGGTCCTGGTGCTGGTCGGCGCGCTGCCCTTCGTGATCCTGACGGATCCGCACCTCAGTTATGTCGACGCGGTATTCGAGTCGATGTCCGGACTGACGACCACCGGCGCCACCATCATTACCGACATCGAAGCGCTTCCTCGTGCCGTGCTCTATTACCGCCAGCAGCTGCAGTGGCTCGGCGGAATGGGCATCGTCGTTCTGGCCGTCGCCATTCTTCCCATCCTGCGCGTCGGCGGCATGCAGCTCTACCGCGCGGAGACGCCCGGGCCGATGAAAGACACCAAGCTCACGCCTCGCATCAAGGAGACCGCAAAAGCCCTGTGGCTGATCTATTTCGGCATCACCGTGGTCTGTGTTTTTGCGTACTGGCTCGCCGGCATGCGGCTGTTCGATGCCGTTGGCCACGCTTTCAGCACCGTCGCCATCGGCGGCTTCTCGACGCACAACGAGAGCCTCGCTTTCTGGAACAACCCGACCATCGAGGCCGTCGCGGCCCTGTTCATGGTGCTCGCCGGCATGAACTTCGCATTGCACTTCACGGCGTGGCGCCATGCCAGCACACAACCGTATTTCCAGGATCCCGAGCTCAAGGTCTATGCTCTGCTTCTGGCCGCTTTCGCGATCCTCGTGAGTTTCGCCTTGTACCTTTCGGGAACCTACGAAACGCTCTCGGAGTCCCTGCGTTACGGCAGCTTCCAGGTCATATCGGCGCTGACCACGACCGGCTTCACGACAGCGCCGTTTTACCAGTGGACCGGTTTTCTGCCGGTCGTGCTGATTTTCATCGCCTTTATCGGCGGCTGCGCCGGCAGCACGGCTGGCGGCATGAAAGTCATCCGCATCATGCTGCTGTTCAAACAGGCGATTCGCGAGATTCGGCGCCTGATTCACCCGCACGCGGTCGTACCGGTCAAGGTCGGCGGGCAACGCACCTCGGATACGGTCATCAGCGCGGTATGGGGGTTCTTTTTCCTGTTCATCGCCAGTTTCGCGGTGATGACCATTCTGCTTATCGCCACCGGGCTCGACTCCGAGACCGCGTATTCCAGCGTTGGCGCCTGCATTACCAACCTGGGCCCCGCTCTGGGCGGTGCCGGGCCGAACTATGCGGACCTCAATGACACTGCAAAAGTCATCCTGAGCATTGCCATGCTGCTGGGCCGGCTGGAGGTTTACACGCTGCTGGTGATCCTGACGCCGGCATTCTGGCGCAATTGATTTCGGCTGTCGCGCCGGGCGGCTCTACCTGAAGTCGTAAAACGGGGGCTCGCCTGCGGGCTGTTTTTTGAAGCGGCGGTAACTCCAGAGGTATTGGGGCGGATCGATCGCGATGCAGGACTCGACCGCGCGGTTGACGGCCGCGAGGCTGGTATCGATATCCGGGGAGTGGACCTCGTCATCGACCGGAAGCATGTGTACCCGGTACCGTCCTTCGCTCAGCCGCTCACAGACGCTGGCCAGGACGATACAGCCGGTGCGCTGCACCAAGCGGGGAACGAGAACGCCGGTAAGCGCCGGGTTGCCGAAGAACGGGGCGAACCGCCCCTGGCCGCGTTTGGGCTGCTGATCGGGCAGCACACCGGCGCCTCCCCCTGCCCTGATATGCGCGTAAAGCCTGCGAATGCCGGCGCCGGTGGCGGG
>JASFSI010000106.1:0-6081 GCA_050114495.1 Lysobacterales bacterium
GGCATGTGTCGGATGCGGTTCGTATACGAACTTAAGCAAAAAACCGGTCAGCACGAGAACAGCCAGCAGGGTCGTCGATGCGACGCCAAGCGCCCAGGTGGCGGAGATATGCAGAACGCGTTCCGGCACGGCTGCAGGCCGAAAGTGCAGCAGAAAATTCCGCAGGTACTTTCGGGAGTCCGCGTGGCCGTTCATGGGCCGCGGCCTGTTCGAAGCCCGTGCCCGTTCTGAAGCGTTCATCTGCCCTCCGTTAAGGCGGTGAAAGCTCATTCTAAAGCCTTGAGCAGTGCAGTACGAGAATCCCGGTCAGGGAATTGCCGGCTGTTTTGATGCCGCATCTTTCCTTGTTAGACTCTGCCGCGGACCCCATTACCACTCCATCACGAGTGATAGATAAACAGCAGGCCGTCTCACCATGGACAATCAGCACAGAATCACCGTCGCGGGCTCAGGCTTTGCGGCCGTTGCCGGAATCAGTGAACTGCGCAAGTTGCTGCCGAACGCCGCCATCACGCTGGTTGCGCCGAAGCCCGAGCTGGTCTACCTGCCCAGCCTGATCTGGCTGCCCTACGACATTCGCAGCGGTGAAGACCTGAGGCACGACCTCAGGCCGTTGCTGCGGCGCCTGGACATCGAATACATCCAGGCTGCCGTCACCGGGGTCTCGAAAGACGGCCGCAGGCTCGAGACCGGGCAGGGGGTGGTCGAAAACGACGCTTTGCTGATCGCGACCGGCGGACGATTCATCAGGAAGCTGCCGGGCATCGAGAACGCGATCACGCTGTGCGAGGGCATAGAGGCCGCCGAACGCATGAAAACGGCGGTGCATTCGCTCGAAGGCGGTACGGTCGCGCTGGGTTTCAGCAGCAATCCAAAGGAACCCGCGGCGATGCGCGGCGGCCCGATGTTCGAATTGTTGTTCGGCCTGGATACCTGGCTGAGGAAAACCGGCAAAAGAGACCGTTTCCGACTGGTCTTTTTCACGCCCGCTCCGCGGCCGGGTGCAAGGCTGGGGGAGCGCGCCGTCGACAAGCTGCTTAAGGAGATGAAAAAGCGCGACATAGAGACCCACCTCGGCCACAAGATCAAATCGCTCGAAAACAACGTGGTCTGCACCGAAGGCGGCGAGATCGAAGCGGACCTGATCCTGTTCATGCCCGGCATGACGGGACCGGCCTGGGCGCAGGGCAGCCCCCTGCCGCTCTCACCCGGCGGAATGATCCAGGCAGACGAGATGGCCGCGGTACAGGGGATGGAGCGCGTATACGTGGCGGGTGACGCCGGCAGCTACCCCGGTCCGGACTGGATGCCGAAACAGGCGCACATGGCCGATCTGCAGGCCAAAGCGGCCGCGAAAAACATCGCCCTGAACCTCGATTGCAAACCGGCGAGCGCTAAATTCAAGGTGGAACTGCTGTGCATCATCGATTCCCTCGACAAGGGAATCCTGGTTTATCGCGGTGAGAAGCGCGGCCTGGCATTGCCCGGCATGCGTCCCCTGCACTGGGCCAAGCGCTCCTTCGAAAAGCAGTGGCTCAGGAGCATGGGCATAACAGGCAAGTAAACGCCGGGTATTTCACCGCGCCCTTCGAAAACCGCCGGCGCGATGGCCGGCGGTGGGGCTCAGGGCCCGTTGGCGAATTCTAGATGGAACAGGACATGTCCTCGCCGCAGCACATCGGCGACTTGATCTTGCCGTGGCCGTTGGGGCACTCCGAAATCTCGACCTCGGTGCCGTCGGGGAGTTCCAGCATTGCGTCGACGAGGGGGGCGTCGCAGTGACCGCAGGTCGCATTGACACTCATTCCGCATTTCTTGCATTCATAGGTCGCCATGGATCGATTTCTCCGCTCGGGTCAGTCAAAAGAACAGTCAATCAAAGCATAGGCATTTACGGCCAGTTTGTGAAGCGGCGTGTTCGAATGGACGGAACGTGGCCCGGAAAAGGGCGTTTTGGGAGAGAAGAGCAGGGGTGGATTATTCGTAGCGTGCTGCGTTGGCCGCTTGTGCCTCGATGGAATGCTCGACCTGTCCCAGGGTGGCGAGTGCCGGACCGCGGGTGAGATGGATCTGCCAGGCGCTCATGTTGCCGATACCGACGACATTGCGCAGGGGGATGGCTTCAAAGATGGCTCGATGGAGTTGTTCCCGTCTGCTTGTGTTGCTGTTCTGACCCATGCTGTCCCTCGCGAAATTTTTTGTCCTTGCAGTATCTCTAATGCATTAAGCGTGCCAATTTTACTTTCGTCTCCGTCAAAAAATCCTTTAAATTTAATAAAAACAGTAATATAGAATTTACTGAGTTGCCTTCGAACGACGCGCCGGAGGGCCTCTGTCGGCCAAACCGGGTGACCGGCTTTGACAGTTTTGCATGCAAAATTTGTCAGCCATCGAAAAAAACGCGGCGCCTTCGGGCAAGCGGACTGTGCTCGGGGCTGGACGACTGTGTTAACGTGTCGGCACCATGAAAGTCGACGGCATTCACTACCGTTCCATCTGGCCGGGCACGGACGGCCGCGCGGTCGAAATCATCGACCAGACCCTGCTTCCACATGCCTTCGTTACCCGCCGCCTGGATTCGCTTGAATGCGCCGCCGAAGCGATCGCGAACATGCGTGTGCGCGGCGCACCGCTGATCGGTGCGACCGCTGCTTATGGCGTAGCGCTGGCGATGGCTGAGCAGCCCGGCGACCGGCAACTGAAGCGCGCACTGGAAACGCTGACCGCGACGCGGCCGACCGCGGTCAACCTGCGCTGGGCGCTCGCGCGCATGAACGATGCGCTCGAGCCGCTGCCCGAGTCCGGGCGCCGAGCGGCGGCATACGCACTGGCTCGGGAAATCTGTGACGAGGATGTCGAAATCAACCGGAAAATTGGCGAGCACGGTCTGGGTGTCATCCGCTCCGTACGAGCAAAGAAAAAAGATCCGGACAGCCCGGTGCATATCCTCACGCACTGCAACGCCGGTTGGCTGGCCACGGTCGACTGGGGTACCGCCCTTTCACCGGTTTACCAGGCCCACGACGCCGGTATCGCGGTCCATGTCTGGGTGGATGAAACCCGGCCGCGCAACCAGGGGGCTTCGCTGACGGCCTGGGAACTGAAGGCGCACGGGATTCCGCACGACGTTATTGTCGACAACGCCGGCGGCCACCTGATGCAGCACGGATTGGTCGATTTGTGCATCGTCGGCACCGACCGCACGGCGGCTTCCGGCGACGTATGCAACAAGATCGGGACCTACCTCAAGGCCCTCGCGGCCGCCGACAACGGCGTTCCTTTTTACGTCGCCCTGCCCGGCCCGACCATCGACTGGACGGTGGCTGACGGCGTCGCGGAAATTCCCATCGAGGAACGGGGCGCCGCCGAGGTCACCCATATCTCGGGCGCGCTGGACGACGGCCGCCGTGCCGAAGTTCGCCTGACGCCCGAGGGCGTCAGCGCCCGCAATTACGCCTTCGACGTGACGCCCGCCCGGCTCGTCACCGGCCTGATCACCGAACGCGGCGTTTGCGCGGCCGGCAGGGAAGGGCTCGAGTCACTGTACCCCGAACGCGGTTGACGCAAAGGCATGGCGCTCGAAACCGGCGAATTTTCCATCGAAGCGCGCAGGGTACCCGGCTGCCTGGGCGCCGTCCTGGCGGGCGGCGGGTCACGCCGCATGGACGGGCGCTCCAAGGCACTGCTGGACCTGGCCGGGCGAACGATGCTGCAGCACGTGATCGACCGCCTGCGCCCGCAGGCTGCTTCCCTGGTGCTGAGCCTTGACCGGCACAGGGAGGAATACGGCGAATTCGGCCTTGAGCAGGTGCCGGACCTGCAGCCCGACTCCGGGCCGCTCGGCGGTCTCGCCTCGGTCCTGGCCCACGCTGCCGGCGCCTGGGAATGGGTGCTGCTGGCGCCCTGCGATGCCCCGTTTGTGCCGAGAGACCTCGGCAGGCGACTGTACGACGCTGCTGCCCGTGCGCAGGACACGGTGGCGGTGGTTCGATACGGATCGCGGCTGCAGCCGGTGTTTTCTATCTGGCATGCCAGCCTTCTGGACGATGTCCGGCAGGCGGTGATGCAGCGCGGCATGGCTGGATTTCGGCAGTTCCTGAGCGAGCGTGATCATTGCATCCTGGACTGGCCGGAAGCAGACGAGAACCCGTTTTTCAATGTCAATGATTCCGCGGCGCTGCAGCAGGCACGCCGGCGGGCAAGCATGCACGAGGAGAAACACACATGATCTGTGTTCAGGACGCGATCGGGATGTTGCTGAAAAATGCTCGGCGACTCGTCGGCGTTGAGACCGTCGCTTTGCCGGCTGCACTCGGGCGAACGCTCGCCGCGGACGTGGTGTCGCCGCTTGACGTACCGCCCGTCGACAACAGCGCCATGGATGGTTACGTGTTGCGGGCGAGTGACTGGAGCGGTGCGGAAAAGACGTTGCCGATCAGCCAGCGGATCACTGCCGGGTCGGTTCCCGAAGCCCTCGAGAAAGGCACCGCGGCGCGGATTTTTACCGGTGCGGCGATCCCGGCGGGGGCGGATACCGTCGTTATGCAGGAGAAATGCGATGCCTCGGGCGCCGGGCTGCGAATCCTGGAGCAGCCGCGGCCCGGCGACAATATCCGCCCGCGCGGCCAGGACGTGCACGAGGGGCAGACAGCGCTTCTGCAGGGCCGGCGCCTGAGAGCGCAGGAGGTCGGGCTGGCCGCTTCGTTGGGCATTGCCGAACTGCCGGTTTTTGAGCGCCTCAAAGTCGCGGTGCTTTCGACCGGTGACGAACTTGCCGAGCCGGGCGAGCGCTCCGCCCCGGGGCGGATATTCAATTCCAACCGCTACCTGATGAACGCACGATTGTCCGCCTGGGGATTCGAGCCAGTAGACCTCGGCGTGGCGAGAGATGACTTCGAGACGGTCAGAAACAAACTCGAGCAGGCGGCAGGGCTGGCCGACGTGATCCTCACCTCGGGGGGTGTTTCCGTGGGTGAAGAGGATCATGTAAAAGGGGCCGTGCGTTCGCTCGGTGCGATCGACCTCTGGAAAATCGCCGTCAAACCGGGCAAACCCTTTGCTTTCGGACAGGTCTGCGGAACGCCTTTCCTGGGACTTCCGGGCAATCCGGTCTCGGTGCTGGTCACCCTGCTGGTCATTGCCCGGCCGTACCTTTTTGCTTGCCAGGGCACCGCTGATGCCGGCGTCACGGCGTTTCCTCAAAAGGCGCTGTTCAGCCGCAAAGCCAGCTGGCGCGAGGACTTTATCCGCGTGCGCCACAACGGGAACGGGGTTGAACCTTATTCGAACCAGAGCAGCGGCGCCCTGTTTTCAACCTGCTGGGCGGATGGCCTGCTGCGTCAGCCCGCCGATACGCCGATCAGCGCGGGGGATACGGTCGACTACCTGCCGTTCAGCGCTTTCGATTGAAGCGGAATCAGGGGCGGGGCAGCAGCAGGTCGCACACGTGGCGGCTGATCGGGATGGCCGAGGTGGCCGCGGGTGAAGGCGCGTTGCACAGGTGCAGGCTGCGCGGCGTTTGCTGCACGATGAAATCGTGGATCATGCTGCCGTTGCGGTCCACGGCCTGTGCGCGAATGCCCGGCGGGTGCGGCAGCAGATCATCGAGTTCGATCCGGGGACAGTATTTCTGCACCTGCTTCAGGTAACCTCGTTTCCACAGCGAGTTGAGCATTTCTTTCAGCCCGGCGCCGAGGTGCCGCCCGGTCAGCTTCCACCAGCCAGGAAACGCCAGAAAATCGAGGCTGTCCCTCGGGCTGAAGGCAAACCGCGAATAGCCTTCGCGTTTGAACGCCTGCACCGCGTTGGGGCCCACCATGATCGTGCCATCCACCGTCCGGGTCAGGTGTACGCCCAGGAAGGGCAGGGCCGGGTTCGGCACCGGGTAGACGAGGTGTTTTATCAGGCCATTCAGGTGAGCCTTGAGGGCAAAATATTCGCCCCGGTAGGGGACGGTCCGGAAATTTATGTCCAGGCCCTGCATCGCCGCCAGGCGGTCGGCTGACAGGCCGGCGCAGGCGACCAGTCGTTCGCTTTCGATGCAGTCCCGTTGCGTGCGCAGCAGGATGCGGTCTTCGCTTT
>JASFSI010000107.1:0-6072 GCA_050114495.1 Lysobacterales bacterium
CTCGTGCGTCTCTCCGGCGATGGCGGCTTTCAGGTTGGCGTCGGTGGCGCCGATCGGCAGGCCGGTTGCCGGGTCGCCCGCTTCCTCGAGGTATTCGAGGTGGCCGTGCGCGTGGCCGGTTTCGCCTTCCGCGGTGGAACGGAAAACCGTGGCGACGTCGTTGTAGCCTTCAACGTCGGCGCGCTGAGCGAAGTACAGGTAACGGCGGTTGGCCTGCGATTCGCCGGCAAAAGCGTCTTTGAGGTTCTGCTCGGTGCGGGTTCCTTTCAGTGACATGGTTTTCTCCTGGAAAAAAATGTGGACAAAGGGTTGCTCTAAGAATATAGAACGGTTTGAGCCATTGGTAAAATTGATTTGAATAATAGGGTCTATAACATTTGCCTCTTGAGGTTTGAGGCCAAATGCGGTGGTTTGTAGTCACGCCGGGCGTGAAGGGTGAATGCCGGGGCGTCACCGCATACACTTGGGCCTGTCAACACTAACTGAAAAGGCCCTGGGCGAATGGACGCATCGGACTTGCTGGAAAGACGCAAGCGGGCGATGAGCCCCTCGTATCGACTGTTTTACGAGGAACCGCTGCACGTCGTGCGCGGAAAGGGCGCATATCTCTACGACGCCCGGGGCAAGGAGTACCTGGACTGCTACAACAACGTGGCCTCGGTCGGGCACTGCCACCCGCGCGTGGTGGCCGCGATGGCCGAACAGTCGGCGTTGCTCAATACGCACACGCGTTACCTGAGCGAACCCGTCGTGCGCTACGCCGAGCGCCTGGCGGATACGCTGCCCGGCGAACTCGGGGTCTGCATGTTCACCTGCTCCGGCAGCGAGGCCAACGACCTGGCGTTTCGCATCGCAAAAGCGGTAAGCGGCGGAGAGGGCGTGGTCGCGGTCGATTTCGCCTACCACGGAACCACGAACACGGTATTCGGTTTTTCTCCGGAAGAATGCCCGGCGCAGGAGCTTCCCGACAGCCTGCAGACCGTTTCCGCGCCTTGCGCGTATCGCGGCAGTGGTGAGTCTTCGGCGGCCGAGGTCGCGCCTGCCTGCGCCGCCCTGAACCGAAGGGGCCACCGGCCCGCCCTGTTTATCTGCGACACCGCGTTCAGCACGAACGGTGTGCTGACCCCGCCGCCGGCGTATTTTCAAACCGCGTACCGGGGTATCCGCGCCGCGGGCGGGCTGGCCGTGGCGGACGAGGTGCAGGCCGGCCTGTGCCGGCTGGGCGAGCACACCTGGGCCTTCGAGGCTGCCGGCGTCGTGCCCGATATCGTGACGATGGGAAAACCGCTGGGCAACGGTTACCCCTTGGCTGCGGTGGTTACCACCGCGAAGATCGCGAAGGAATTCGCTCGACAGCACAGCTACTTCAATACGTTCGCCGGAAACCCGGTTGCCGCATCGGTGGGACTGGCCGTGCTGGACGTGATCGAAGAGGAGGACATCCTGCAGAACGTGCGGGATACCGGGCGTTATCTCGAGAGCGGATTGAAGGAACTGGAGAAGCGATTCGAGCGAATCGGTGATCTGCGCGGAAAGGGCCTGTTCCGGGGCATCGAGTTGGTCCGCGATCGCGCCAGCCGCGAGGCGGACCCGGAGTCCGCCAGGAAGATTCGTGAACGCCTGCGCGTCGGCGGGGTGCTGTTGGGCGTCACCGGGCCGCGTGAAAACGTAATCAAGATCCGGCCGCCGCTGGTGTTTTCGCGCAGCGACGCCGACCGGCTGATCGAAACACTGGAGAGTGCATTGCAATGGCTTCACTGAACGGGGTTCGAAACCTGCTGTTCGACCTCGATGGAACACTGGTGGACAGCCGCAAAACGATCGTCGACTCGATCCGGCACGCCTTGCTGTCCGAGGGGCTGGACGCTTCGTCAGCGACTGACGTGCAATCGCTGATCGGGCGGCCGCTTTACGAGATATTTACCGGAAACTACGGGCTGTCGCGTTCGAGAGCGCTCGAAGCCATCGACGTTTACCGGGATTACTACGACAGCCTGGACCAGGCCGGAACCACCGTTTACCCGGGGGTCCGGGACGGGCTGGCCGAATTGAACGCGGCGGGATACCGGCTGTTCCTGGCGACGGTCAAGCCGACCGCCATCGCGGACAAGGTGTTGAATGACCTGGGCCTGCGCGGTCATTTCGCGGGTGTTGCCGGCGCCAGCATGGGGCCGGAGCGCCGTGAAAAAAGCGCGATTATCGCCTGGGCGCTCAGCGAGTACGGCCTTGAAGCGGCGTCGTCCCTGATGATCGGAGATCGCGACCAGGACATTGACGGCGCCCGCGAAAACGGGTTGCCGGCGCTCGCCGTCAACTGGGGCTTCGGCGGCACGGAAGAATTTGAACGGGCCCGCCCCGCTTACCGGGCGGACCGTTTCGAGGATATCGTACGCCTGCTGTGTCCGCGCTGACGGTCCGCGCAGGGTTCTTGCTCAACCTGCGGCCGGACCGGTGCAGAAAACGTTGAGCTTGTTCCCGTCGAGGTCGCGGAAATAGCCTGCATAAAAGCCTTCCGTGCGCAGGCCGGGGGCGCCTTCGTCCTGGCCGCCCAGTTCAAGCGCCTTGGCATGCACCGCGTTCACCTTTTCTTTTGAGTCGACGGCCAGCGCGACCATGGTTCCATTTCCCGCGGTCGCCGCGTTGCCGTCCCAGGGCAGTGTGACCGACAGCGCGGGCTGGTCCGGGGAGACAGCCCAGGCCTGGAACTGGCCTTCCTTCCCCAGGAATCGGCTGGCGCCCAGCAGCGCCAGCAGTTCTTCGTAAAAGGCAATCGCCCGCGGCAGGTCACGGGTTCCGAGCGTAACGTATCCAATCATTTGCTTTTCCTAGCTTATCAGCGGAATGCCGGCAATCCAGCGGTGAGAGAACAACACGACGGCGTAAACGACGACACCCCCGACGACGGCGATCACGTCTTTTTTGAACGGCGCAGCCGGCGGTTTCTGCCAGGCGCCGTCGCGGCGGTTGATCAGCACGATCGCGACCAGCGCCCACAGCGTGAACCCGCCGAACAGGATGATGGAGCGTGATTCGCCGTTGGCCAGCAGGTGTGCGATGCCCCAGACGAATACGCCGCTCAACTGCGGATGTCGGATGATGCGCTGTATGTTGTTTTTGCCGTGTGAAGCCGAAAACAGGATAAACCCGATCAGCACGAGCAGCATGGTCGTGTGGCGGCCCCACTCCGGCGGCAGGTACACGTTTTCCGGAATGCTGGAGCGCCAGCCGAAAATGATCAGCAGCAGGGACGCCAGGGTCAGCAGCGTGAACAGGCCGCGATAAGGGTTGTTGCCCATTTTCTCGGCCAGCTTGTTCCTGAGATCGGGTGCAGCAGCGGGAAAAAGGTGAACGGCGAACCAGAGCAGGACGCCTGCAGTCAGCATGATCATTGCGGTACCTTGTAAATTTGGCCGTCTTTCATGACGAAGGATACATCGCTCAGCAGCTTGATGTCGTCAAGCGGATTGCCCTCCACGGCAACGATATCCGCCAGTTTGCCTGTGCTGATGCTGCCCAGTTCGTTTTCGACCCCCAACAGCTCGGCAGCCGTCAGGGTCGCAGAACGAATGGCGTCCATCTCGGGCATGCCGCCTTCGACCATGTAGACGAACTCCATGCCGTTGCCGCCGTGCGGAGAGACGCCGCAGTCGGTGCCGAAAGCGATCTTGACGCCGGCCTTCCAGGCTTTTTCAAAGGTGCCCTGGATCTGCGGGCCGACGGAAGCGGCCTTGGGGCGCACGATTTCGGGAAAGTAATCGTCAATCTCGGCTTTTTCGGCGACGAAACGGCCGGCCAGGATGGTCGGTACGTAAAACGTGCCGTTGCGTTTCATCAGGTCGATCGTCTCGTCATCCATGAAAGTGCCATGTTCGATCGAGCGGACCCCGGCGCGCACGGCCCGCTTCATGCCCTCGGCTCCGTGCGCGTGCGCCGCCACGTGCATGCCGTAATCGGTCGCGGTGGCGATGACGGCCTCGAGTTCCTCGTCCACGAACTGCGGGTTCATGCCGCTCTTGGCCAGGCTCAGTACGCCGCCCGTGGCCGTGATCTTGATGAAGTCCGCACCGTCCTTGTAACGCTGGCGAACCGCTTCGCGGGCGCTTTCAACGCCGTTCAGCACACCGTCATCGGGGCCGGGCCGGCCCATCAGGTCGAACCGGAAACTGTTGGTCGGATCGGCATGGCCGCCGGTGGTGGCGAGCGCCTTGCCGGCGCTGTAGATGCGGGGGCCGACGGCGAAACCCTCGTCGATGGCGTTGCGCAGTGCGATGGTCGAGTTGAACGCGTCGCCGGGGTTGCGGACGGTCGTAAAGCCCGCCATCAGCGTTTTTTTCGCATAGTGGGCCGCCATCAGCGCGTAGTCCGTGGGGTTGGCCTGGAAGCGCTTGATGTAGGCCTGCGGTGACATCTGCATGTCCAGGTGAACATGCATGTCCATCAGGCCGGGCATGCAGCTGCCCAGCGCGATGCGTTCAGCGTCTGCCGGTGCATCGACGCTCTTGCCGACCGCCGAGATGCGCCTGCCCTCGACCAGTATTTCGCGATCCTTCAATACTTTGCCCGCTTCCACATCGACCAGGCGTTCGCATTCGAGGACGGTGGCTGCGGCAGCCGGCAGGCTGAAAACAAGCAGGGCAAGGAACGTGAGTATGCGTGTCATGGGTCTCTCCAGGAATCGTGTCTTGTAATGGTTCAGTGTGTGCGGCGAACGGATTGCAAAAGACTACAGGCAGTCTCGATGGAATCCAACCAGCGCGGAGTGGCGCGGCTGACGTGGTCGGCGTTCAGCAGGAACAGCCGGTTGTGCCTGACCGACTTCAGAGTGGTCCACTCGCGCCAGGCAAGCAGTGGGTCTGCGTTTTCGGGCAGGGATGGCGCGAACAGGACGTCCGGGTCGGCCGCGATGACGGCCTCGTGGGAAACCTGGAAGGCCAGCGCGGGTTCATCGCTGAAAATGTTCCGCCCGCCGCAAAGAGCCAGGCCGCGGCTGATCAGGTGCTCGCCGTTGATCGTGAACAGCGGCCGCGCGTCCACCTGGTAAAAATAGTCCAGGGGTTCGACGTTTTGATGGGATTGTTCCAGGCGCTGCAGCCGCGCTCGAAAGGCGCCCGCGGCTTTTTTCGCCGTCTTCGCCGAGTCCGTCGCGCGGCCGATGTTTTCGAGCGTGAGCGCAATTTCCTCGGGTTCGCGTATCTCGACCGGCCAGACAGGTACACCCAGCAGGCGAAGCTGCTCGACCGCGGCCCCGGGCGTGCCGGAATGCCAGGCGATGACCAGGTCGGGTTTCAGGGCGAGGATGCCCTCGATATCCAGACGAAAGGCATCACCCACGCGGGGCAGCCGGGCGGCCTCGGCCGGATAATCGCTGTATTCGACCGTTGCGACCAGTCTTGTCCCGGCGCCGGCGGCAAAAAGCAGTTCCGCCAGGTTGGGTGAAAGGGTAATGACGCGCACCGCCGGCGTTTCGAGATGCAAATCGACGCCGTCAGCGGCGGGAAGGACGATACCGGCACGCACGGGCTGGGCCAGCAGCCCGGCAACAAAAAAGAGGACGTACCCGAGTTGTTTCAAGGTTCAGGGCATGGTCAGGCGAGAATACCGACGAGCAGCAGGATGGCCAGCACGGTCATCCATACGCCCAGCATGCGCCAGGCGAGATCCATCGCCTGCTGCAGCCCGAGCATCGGGCCGTCGAGCTGGTCTGCGTACCCGTCCTGCACGGCATGGCCCGACATGACCACGCGGCGTGCGGCCGCGAGCAGAAAACCGTTGTCCCCTTCAAAAAGACCGTGGCCCTGTTCGTCGTGGTAGGTCTTCCAGGCCTTGAAGACCGAGTCGAAATCGGTGGCCATGGCAAGCGAAAGGGTCATCAGCTGCGCCGCCGGCCAGTCCATGATCTGCTGCATGTTCTGGAACAGCGAGCGTTGCTCTTCGCTGAGCGCGTAGTCGTTGCGCGCCAGCCAGCCGGAAATGCGGTAGACGAAAGCGCCGGCGACCCCCAGCAGGGCGAACCAGAAAATCACCCCGAACCAACGCCTCAGCGCTTCCTGAAAAACGGATTCCACCGCTTCT
>JASFSI010000108.1:0-6051 GCA_050114495.1 Lysobacterales bacterium
TGGCCATCGCACCAAACAGGAACGGAACCAGGCCGCCGATGAACAGGCCGATGATGACCAGGTGGTTCGAAAGGTCAAAGGACAGGCCCGCATATTCCGGCATCTTGCTCAGGCTGTGCGTGTAATCAGCGAACAGCACCAGCGCCGCCAGTCCGGCGGAACCGATGGCGTAGCCCTTGGTCACGGCCTTGGTCGTATTGCCCACGGCATCCAGCGCGTCGGTGGTCTTGCGCACCTCGGGAGGCAGCTCGGCCATCTCGGCGATGCCGCCGGCGTTGTCCGTGATCGGCCCGAAGGCATCGAGCGCCACGATCATGCCGGTCATGGACAGCATGGTCGTCGCGGCGATCGCGATACCGTAGAGGCCAGCCAGTTCATGGGCGCCCCAGATGGATGCGCAGACGGCCAGCACGGGCAGGGCCGTGGCTTTCATGGAGACGCCGAGGCCCGCGATGATGTTGGTCGCGTGACCCAGCGTGGACGCTTCAGCGATCTTCTTGACCGGGCTGAACTCGGTGCCGGTGTAGTACTCGGTAATGAATACCATGGCAGCGGTCAGCGCCAGGCCGATCAGGGCGGCAAAGTACAGGTTGGTCGCGCCCTCGCCCATCATCGTCGTGGTGATGGGATAAAAGGCGATCGCTGCCAGCACACCGGAGGCGATTACGCCCTTGTACAGCGCGGTCATGATCTTGCCGCCTTCCTTGACGCTGACGACAAACGTACCGAGCACGGAGGCGATAATGGAGACACCGCCCAGCACCATCGGGTAGATCACGGCGTTGGCGCCCAGCGTTGAAGCCGTCAGGGCGCCGAGCAGCATGGTGGCGACCAGTGTGACCGCGTAGGTCTCGAACAGGTCGGCGGCCATGCCGGCGCAGTCGCCCACGTTGTCGCCCACGTTGTCGGCAATCACGGCCGGGTTGCGCGGATCGTCTTCCGGGATACCGGCCTCGACCTTGCCGACCAGGTCGGCGCCCACGTCGGCGCCCTTGGTGAAGATACCGCCGCCGAGACGGGCGAAGATCGAAATCAGCGAGCCGCCGAAAGCCAGGCCAACCAGGGCGTGCAGCGTATCGTCCTCGCTGGCGCCCATCGATTTCAGGATGTAGAAATACCCGGCGACGCCGAGCAGACCGAGACCCACGACCAGCATGCCGGTGATGGCGCCGCCGCGGAAGGCGATCTTCAGTGCGGGCTGCAGGCCCTGTTGCGCGGCGTCCGCCGTGCGCACGTTGGCACGCACCGATACGAACATTCCGATGTACCCGGCGAGCGCCGAGAAAATCGCGCCGATCGCGAAACCGACCGCAGTAGCCCAGTCCAGGAAGAAACCAACCACGACAAACAGAATGACGCCGACGACAGCAATGGTCGAATACTGCCGGTTCATGTATGCACTCGCGCCTTCCTGCACGGCGGCGGCGATTTTCTGCATTTTCTCGTTACCGGCGGGTTTGCCGAGGATCCACTTGGTGGTTACAAGACCGTAAAGAATTGCCAGGATGGCCGATCCGAGCGCCAGCCAAAGCGCTGTTTCGGTAGTCATAGAACAATTACTCCTCAAAGCTTAAGGGGGGTGAACAGATTAAATCCGGAGAATCTTACCAGAGAACAGCCCGGCACCGCCAAGCATGGATCAAGAAAGGCGTTCCGGATCGCTCAATGAAAATTGCGGGGGCAAAATTCGCCCCCGCCCGTAATCGATCGACTCAGACTTCGAAGTCGTCCAGCTTTTTCGCAGCCAGGACTTTTTTCATGCGCACGTACTTCGGCAGACCGTCCTTGTCGTAAGGCGGATAATCTTCGCCCTGGATCAGCGGCGCCAGGTAACGGCGGGCGGCTGCCGTGATGCCAAAGCCATCCTTGGTGATGTAGCTCTTGGGAATCATCTTCTCCACGTTGGCGACGCGGCCCAGTGTCGTTTCCCCGATCTTCCAGCGGTACGGGTTGTTGGACACCCGCTTGATGACGGGCATCACGCCGCTCTTGCCTTCCATCGCCAACTCAACCGCTGCCGCACCGACCGCGTAGGCCTGCTCGGCATCCGTCTTCGACGCGATATGTCGGGCTGCACGCTGCAGGTAATCCGAGACCGCCCAGTGATACTTGTAGCCGAGCTTCTCGCGCACGATAGACGCGACCACCGGGGCCACACCGCCAAGCTGCGCGTGCCCGAAGGCATCGCGCGTACCGGCGTCCGCCAGGAAGCGGCCGCGCCCGTCACGCACACCCTCTGAAACGACGACCGTGCAGTAGCCATAGTCCTTAACCGACTGCTTGACCTTGCGCAGGAACTCGCGCTGCCTGAACGGCACTTCCGGAAACAGGATGATATGGGGCGGATCGCCTTCCTCGCGCTGGGCCAGCCCGGCCGCAGCCGCGATCCAGCCGGCGTGACGACCCATGACCTCGAGGATGAACACCTTGGTCGAACTGGACGCCATCGACTCCACGTCGAGGCTGGCTTCCATCGTGGACACCGCCACGTACTTTGCAACCGAACCGAAGCCCGGGCTGTTATCGGTCACCGGCAGGTCGTTGTCGATCGTCTTCGGCACACCGATGCACTGCACCGGGAAACCCAGCTTCTTGCCGATCTGGGAAACCTTGTGCGCGGTATCCGAGGAGTCGCCGCCGCCGTTGTAGAGGAAATAGCCGATGTCGTGCGCCTTGAAGACCTCGATCAGTCGTTCGTACTCGCGCTCGTTCTCTTCCAGCCCCTTGAGCTTGTAGCGGCAGGACCCGAAAGCGCCGCCCGGCGTGTGCCGCAGGCCGGCAATATTGGCCCTGGTTTCTTTCGACGTATCGATCAGTTCCTCTCGCAGGATACCCAGGATGCCGTCTTTTCCGGCGTAAACCTTGCCGATGCGATCATTGTGCTCGCGGGCTTTTTCGATGACGCCACACGCCGTGGCGTTGATCACCGGCGTGACACCGCCGGACTGCGCGTACAACAGGTTTTTCTTGGTCACTTGAAGCTCCTTGCTGGGCTCGATGGCTGAAGTCTGGTCAATCCGCCTTTTCGGCATGAAAAGGCACACCACACGTGGCAGTCGAACGGACCGTTGTCGCGTTGACTTGCCGATTCCGAGCGGTTAGCGTTAGCGCAATATTCTAGTGGACAGGAAGCATCAAATGCGAATTGTAATCATGGGCGCGCCCGGTTCGGGCAAGGGAACCCAGGCCGCGCTCATCGTCAAGGAGCTTGGGCTGGATCACGTTTCGACCGGAGACCTGCTTCGAGCGGCTGTCGCTTCGGGCAGTGAACTCGGCAAAAAAGCCAAGGAAGTCATGGACCGGGGCGAGCTGGTTTCGGACGACATCGTGCTGGGTCTGCTCGAAGAACGTCTGACCGGGACTGAAAACGAAGCCGGTTTCATTCTCGACGGGTTTCCCCGAAACCTGGCCCAGGCGAGCGCGCTGGACGAACTCCTCGAACGGATCGGCAAACCGGTCGACGAAGTGCTGCAGATCGACGTCGACGAGGAACAGGTCGTCGAGCGGATCGCGAAACGCGCCGCTCTTGAAGGCCGCAGCGACGACACCGAGGAGACCGTGCGCAACCGTCTGAGGGTTTACGGCGAGATGACTACCCCGGTGGTCGACCACTACGCTGAAAAAGGCATCCTCTCACGCGTACTCGGTGATGGAACGATCGAGGAAGTCTTCCAGCGCATCAGGGCGGTACTCCAGATCAGCCCGGAATCCTGACGGCTGTTCCATGCGCTATCGCAAGGACCGGCACTGATGGGCCGGCAATTGTTCCCTCTGCTGGAAATGATGCGTCTGCGCTCGGGGCCGCAGGACCTGCCGGCGAGTCCGGGAATCACGCTGCTGCTCGCCGCGCTGTACATCACCAGCGGCTTTGTCGCCGGCGGCGTGCTCGACGAGGCCGACTACGGAGAACGCACACTCGTCTCGGTCGCACTGCAGTTCATCGTGGCAGGAATCCTGCTGAACGTTCGCGGCCTGCAGTCGCGATTGCTGCAGACCGTGGCTGCACTGGCGGGCACCGGATTGCTGTTCGGGCTCGCGTCGATCGGCATTCTCAGCTGGATCAACCCGGAACAGCCCCAGGCTGGCCTCGCCGTGTCCTATCTCGGGCTTTTTTTATGGAGCCTTGCGGTGGACGGGCACATTTACCGTAATGCGCTGTCCATCAGACTGGGGACCGGTGTTCTGCTGGCCGTGACGGTGTTCGCCATCAACCTGTTTGTTCTCAAGGCGCTTTTTGGATAAATAACATGCATATTCACATTCTCGGCGCTTGCGGCACGTTCATGGGCGGGGTTGCCCTGCTCGCCAAGCGCGCGGGCCACCGCGTATCCGGCCAGGACCAGCACACCTACCCGCCGATGAGCACGCAGCTCGAATCAGAAGGCATCGAGCTGATCGAAGGTTACGAGCCGGACTTCATGCAGGAGTGCCCACCCGATCTCGTCGTCATCGGCAATGCACTCAGCCGGGGCAACCCCGCAATCGAGCATGTCCTGGACAGCGGCGTGGAATACGTTTCCGGTCCGCGCTGGCTGGGCCGGAACTATCTCAGGGGAAAAAAGGTCATCGCCGTTTCGGGAACGCACGGCAAAACCTCCACTTCCGCCATGATCGCCTGGATTCTCGAGGACGCGGGACTCAAGCCCGGGTTCCTGATTGGCGGCATCCCGTCCAACTTCGGCTACTCGGCGCGCGACGGCGAAGAATTTTTTGTCGTCGAGGCGGACGAGTACGATACGGCGTTTTTTGACAAGCGGGCCAAGCTGGTTCATTACCGGCCCATCGTGGCGACGCTGAACAACCTGGAATTCGATCACGCCGACATCTACCCGGATATCCGTGCGATCCAGACCCAGTTCCACCATTTCGTACGCACGATTCCCGGCAAGGGAACGATCATCAGCAACGGCGCGGACGCCCGCCTGGAGGCGGTGCTCGACATGGGCTGCTGGAGCCGGCTCGAACGCTTCTCGGACCGCGAAGGCTCGGACTGGCGGGTCGAGCAGATCAAGCCGGACGGCAGCGAACTTGCTTTTTTCTACCGGGACAGCCCCGTAGGCTCGATGAAATGGGGTCAGATCGGGCGGCATAACGCGATGAACGCCGTTGCTGCTGTCGCCGCCTGCGTGGCAGCCGGTGTCGACGCGGCGCGCGCGGTCCGTGCGCTGGCCCGCTACGAGGGCGTCAAGCGGCGCATGGAGCTCATTTACTCGGCGGGCGATATCCGCGTGTACAACGATTTCGCCCACCACCCGACCGCCATTCGCCTGACGCTCGAGGGGCTGAGGCGCAACGTCGGAAACGCCCGTATCCTGGTCGGAATGGAGCCGCGCAGCAACACCATGCGTTCCGGTGCGCACGCGGACGAACTCGGACCCGCGCTGACTGCAGCGGACCGGGTCTGGCTGCGGACCGGCGGCGGAATCGACTGGGACCCGAGCGTCGTACTGAGTTCGCTGGAAGGTTCGGCCCGCGTGGTCAGCAACAGCGACGACCTGCTGGAACAGATGCTCGATGCGGTCCGGCCCGGCGACCACGTGGTGTTCATGAGCAACGGCGGCTTCGACGGCGTGCCGACGCGATTCTGCAAGGCACTCGGGAGCGAAGACTGAAATGACGGCCTGCGTGCTCAGCGGATCAGCAGCAGGCCATCGTCAACGAATTTTCGGTCCAGTTCAGGCAGCGCCTGCTGCAAAGACGTGACCAGCGGTTCCCGCACGGCGACTGCACGCCAGTAACTGAACAGCCCGAAACGTTGCACCAGGACTTCCTCGACCATTTGCCCGAGGTACAGCACGCGGCCTTCCGGCGCGAGCCGCACGCCAGAGTCCCACAGGCGAAGGGTTACGAGTTCCTGCCTTCCGATCATCTTTTTGAGCAATAAATCCTCGGGAGCGCCCTGGTAGGCGCGGCCCAGCAACGGCAGCGTCACCGAATTGGCTTCCGGGTTCAGGGCCTGCAGCACCCAGCGCCAATCGGTATCCGGCACCTGCTGCCAGCCGCTTTTCGACAACAGGGCTGCCAATTCACTGGGCTCCGCGGCAACCTGCA
>JASFSI010000109.1:0-6044 GCA_050114495.1 Lysobacterales bacterium
CGACCGCCACCGGAACGCTGCTGTGCCGGCGCAATTTTTCAAGCGGTTGCGACAGCGTGGAGGCGTCCAGCCGGTCGGCGCCCGTGATCCCCTTGAACGAAACGTAATAAAGGTAACCCGCCGCCTGGCGGCCGATGCGTTCCATGCGTTCCTCGGTCGTGGTCGGCGCCACCAGGCAGATGGAATGTATTCCGGTCCGGTCGAAACCCTCACGCAGCAGGCCCATTTCCTCGGGTGGACAGTCGACCAGCAGCACGCCGTCGACGCCCGCACCGGCGGCATCGGTGGCGAAACGGTCGTAACCGCGGCGTTCGATCGGGTTGAGATAACCCATCAGCACCACCGGCGTACTCGGGTCGTTTTTTCGAAACAGGCGCACGTAATCGAGCACACAGCCCAGCGAGACACCTTTTGCAATGGCGCGTTCGCTTGATTTCTGGATCACGGGACCGTCCGCGGCCGGGTCCGAAAAAGGAACGCCCAGTTCGATCAGGTCGGCGCCGGACTGCACCAGTGCATGCATGATGTCGACCGTCCAGTCCGGCTCGGGGTCCCCGGCCGTGATGAAAGGAATGAGTGCGGTCCGGCCGGATTCGGCCAGTGCCGTGAAACAGCGATCGATCCGGTTGCTCACAATTCGATCCCCTCGAGTTCTGCGACCGTCTGAACGTCCTTGTCACCGCGCCCGGACAGGTTGACGAGCACGATCTGGTCGGGCCGCATACCCGCGGCGAGTTTCATCGCGTAGGCGATGGCGTGGCTGCTCTCCAGCGCCGGCAGGATGCCCTCGCAGCGGTTGAGTGCATGAAACCCTTCCATGGCCTCTTCGTCCGTCACGCCGACGTACTCGGCGCGGCCGGTATCCTTGAGCCAGGCATGCTCGGGACCGACACCGGGATAATCCAGGCCCGCCGATACCGAGTGCGTATGTTCGATCTGCCCGTTCTCGTCATCCATGACGTAGGTGCGGCAGCCGTGCAGCACGCCGGGACGGCCGGCGCACAGGGAAGCCGCATGCTGCGCGGTGTGCAGGCCGTGGCCGGCGGCTTCGACGCCGTACATCTTGACATCCGCGTCCGGAATGAAGGGATGAAACAGGCCCAGCGCATTTGAACCGCCGCCGACACAGGCCACCAGGGCGTCGGGCAGCGTTTCGTATTGATCGATCATCTGGCGCCGCGCCTCGCGGCCCACCACGGCATTGAAGTCACGCACCATCAACGGGTACGGGTGCGCGCCGGCCACGGTACCGATGATGTAAAAGGTATCGTCAACGTTGGTTACCCAGTCCCGAATCGCCTCGTTCAGGGCGTCCTTGAGCGTTTTGCTGCCCGATGTCACGGCACGGACTTCCGCGCCCAGCAACTTCATGCGGAACACGTTGATCGCCTGGCGACGCACGTCGACCTCGCCCATGTACACCACGCACTGCTTGCCCAGTCGCGCGGCGACGGTTGCCGAGGCCACACCGTGCTGACCGGCGCCCGTCTCGGCGATGATGCGGTTCTTGCCCATGTGTTCAGCCAGCAGCGCCTGCCCGACGGTGTTGTTGATCTTGTGCGCGCCGGTATGGTTGAGATCCTCGCGCTTGAGCAGAATGCGCGCGCCCCCGGCCATCGCGCTGAGGCGCCGGGCATGGTAGATCGGCGAAGGCCGCCCGACGTAATTGGCGAGGTCGGCGTCAAAACGCGCCATGAACTCGTCGTCCTGGCGCCAGCGGAAATACGCTTCCGCCAGGGCCTCGTGGGCATGGATCAGCGTTTCCGATACGTACATTCCGCCGTAGGGGCCGAAATGGCCCCGCTCGTCGGGCTCCGATACCGGCCGGCCGGCCGGGTCTGTCTCAAGTCTCACGTTTTGCCTCTCTTATGAATGCTTCTATTCGGACCGCGCATTTGACGCCCGGTTCGGTCTCCACGCCGCTGGATACGTCCACGGCCCAGGGCCTGACGGTTCGTACCGCACGAGCGACGTTTTCCGGCGTCAGGCCGCCTGCCAGCACGACGGGGCGACCGGTTTCCGGAATCGCGTCCCAGGCGAAGGTTTTGCCGGTGCCGCCCAACCCGCCGGGCTCGTGGCTGTCCAGCAGGAGCGCTGCTGCGTCCGGGTACTGCGCCGCCAGCGAGACCGCGTCCGGCGCGGCCATGCCCAATGCCTTGATATAGGGTCGCCCGAAGCGCCTGCAAAAAGCCTGCTCCTCGCGCCCGTGAAACTGCAGAAGGCTAAGCGGAACCGCGTCGAGAACCCGTTCGACCGCCTCGGCGTCCTGGTCGAGGAACAGCCCGACCCGCGCGACGAAAGCCGGCACGCGCGCGGCCAGCCTGGCCGCTTCCTCCAGCCCGACGCAGCGCTTGCTGCGCGGCGAGAACACGAAGCCGATGGCGTCCGCACCGGCCTGGACGGCAGCGTCCACGTCCTGCGGCCGGGTCAGGCCGCAGATTTTCACCCGTGTCGTTGTCATGAAAGTCCTTTGCCGCGCGGAAACGCGATCGCTCCATCCGGAAGCGCATAGTGTCGCGGAAATCGCGCGCCAATGAAATACAGCCCTTCGGGAGCGGCGGTCGGCGCCGCCCGGGTCCGGTCACGGGCCGCGAGCAATTCAGCAACCCAGTCGACCGATGCTTCACCGGTCCCCACGCGAATGAGGCTGCCGGCGATATTGCGCACCATGTGATACAGGAAACCGTTGGCCGTCACGTCCAGGCACAGTTCGTCGCCATCGCGCCGCACCGAGATATCCTGCACTTCGCGCACCGGGTGCGTGGCCTGGCAGTTCGCCGCGCGGAACGAGGAAAAATCATGTTCGCCCAGCAGGCTGCCGGCCGCCGCGTGCATGCGATCCGCATCGAGAGGCTGGCGAATCCAGCTGACCCGGCTGTTTTCCAGCCCCGGCCGGATCCAGCGATTGAGTATCCGGTAACGATAACTGCGGGCGAAGGCGCTGAAGCGGGCGTGGAATTCGTCATCGACCGGTCGCGCCCAGAGCACGCTGACGCCATCGGGCAAATGGCTGTTGAGCCCGAGCACCCAGGAGCGTTCCGAACGATCGGCGGCAGAATCGAAGTGCGCTACCTGGCACAGTGCGTGAACACCGGAATCGGTGCGCCCGCAGGCGGTCACACGAACCTGGTGGTTCGCCACCCTTGCCAGCGCGGTCTCCAGCACACCCTGCACGGTCGGCTCCTGGCGCTGTATCTGCCAGCCCAGGAACCCGCTTCCGTCGTACTCGATACCGATGGCGTAACGCAACAGGCCAGGCCGCTTAAATCAGGTCCAGCATTTTGCGGGCTTCCGCCTGCTGTTCCTCGTTGCCGTTGCTGACCACTTCCTCCAGAATCACGCTGGCAGCTTCCTTGTCGCCCATCGAAATGTAGGCGCGCGCCAGGTCGAGTTGAATCTCGGGATCGGACGTCTCTTCATCAGCCGCTTCAGGTTCTTTCGGACGCTCGCCCGTTGCCTCGTCGGCCTGATCTTCAGATGATCCTTCGGACGCCTGGCCCGTTTTCGGTGCTTCTTCGTAAACGACCTCGATTCCGGGATCGGGCTCAAACGCCTGCTTTCGCGGAGTGGCGGGCGGCTTGTCCTCGAGCACGCGCAGGACGTCTTCGGCTTCGTCTGTTATTTCCTTGACGGTATCGGCCGTGTCAACCCGCTTTCCTGCCCGCAGGCGACCGCTGAACATCCAGGCCGCCATGGCGGCTACCAGCACCAGCAGGCTGAGCAGCCAGACGCCGAAGCGTTCCCACCAGGGCTTTTCGACCGCGTCGGACTGTTCTTCGAGCCGATCTTCGCGCAGCCTCTGTTGCATCGCGGCCAATTCGGTATCGGAGACCTCGGCGGACTGGGCGGCCTCGAGCTCGGCCTCGAGTTCCCGGATGCGGTTCTGCAGGTACTCGTTCTGCTGCTCGCGGGTGATCAGTTCTTCTTCTGTGCGGGCCAGGTTTTCGCGCAGGGCCTGAACCGACGTGCCGGCCTCGACATCCTCGCTGCTTTCCTCGAAACCGTAGCTGCTGTCGAGTTCACTGGCTTCCGACGGCGGAACGAGTTCCAGCTGGTCCTGGGCAGCGGTGCCCTGCTCGGTTTCCGTATCAACGGCTGCAGGCGCTTCGCTCTCGAGATTCGATGCGACCTCGTCTGCGATTTCCTCGACGGCCTCTTCGGCCGCTTCGACCATCTCCTCGGCGGCTGCCGACTCTTCGGGCGCCGCAGCCGATTGCACCGGGGCCTCCGGGATACGGTCTTCCGCCAGCAGCGGAACCGTCTCCGCCGCGGGTTGCGGCGCACTGCGGACGCCGCGGAATTCTTCCTCCTGCTCCACGACAGCACGGTAGGCATCGGAGCGGGAGACGCGCTCGACCGCGTCGCTGCTCGGCAGGCGCAGGATCGCGCCGCGCTTGAGCAGGTTGATGTTGCCGCGCAGAAAGGCATCGGGGTTTTCGCGCTGAATCGCAATCATCACCTGGTTGACACTCAGCCCGGTCCCCGCGGCCCACTCATTGGCGATTCCCCAAAGCGTCTCTCCGCTGGCCACGGGGCCGTATTCCCGGCTGCCCGTGCTGCGGGCCGGCTCGGGGTCCGGCGAGGGCGGCTCGAGCACTTCTTCACGGGGCGCCGCGGCAGCGCTTGCGGCGGGCTCCGGTTCGAAGGCCGGCGGCGCCGCGGTCTCGCGCACGTCGATGCGGGGCGGCGGCGGAGCGGTATCGCTGACGGTCGGCGGATCGAGAAAGATCGTGTACTCGCGAAGCATCCGGCCACTCGCCCAGTTGACCTCGACGATCAACCGCACCACCGGACTGCTGACCGGCAGCCTGCTGCTGGCCTGCAGAAAGGCGTCACCGTTTACTTCCTCGACACTGAACCGGACCGGCACGGCGATGTCGTCCAGGCTGGCGCCGATCAGTTCATAGTCCTCGGCCGAGCCGAGCCGTGCACTGACCGAGGCGAGATCGTCGCTCTCCCGGGTCAACAGCTCGATACGCGCTTTCAGCGGCTGCCCGATATAGGATTCGACCGTTACGTCGCCGAGGCCAAGCGCCAGGGCGGCGGGGCTGGATAACAGACCTGCGGCCGCCATCAAGGCCGTTGCACTGATGCGGGATGTGTATTTCATGGTGACCCTCCGTCATTCCCTGACTGGTAGAAGAACCGGGACGGGTAGCTGTCCGGGTCCCGGGAGACTGCCCGTAACCCCTGCGATTCTACGATTGCTCAGCCGGTGATTCTACCTTTTTAAGCGGTTCCGCCGCGGTTCTGCTCAAGGCGCTCCATGATCTGGACGGCATTGAGCGCGGCGCCCTTGCGAATGTTGTCGGCGACGACCCAGAGGTTGATGCCCCGTGGATGTGAAATATCGCGTCGCAGCCGCCCGACGTAGACCGGATCGTTTCCGGCAGCGTGCGTGACCGCGGTCGGATGCGCCAGTTCCTCGTCGTCCAGGAACTCGACCCCGTCAGCTGCGAGCAAAAGTTCCCGTACGCGTTCCACGCTGATCTCATCCCGGGTCTCGAGGTGAACCGCCTCGGAGTGACCGTAAAACACCGGTACGCGTACCGCCGTCGCGTTGACCCGGATTTCCGGGTCTTCAAATATTTTTTGTGTCTCCCAGACCATCTTCATTTCTTCGCGGCTGTAACCGTTGTCCTGCAGGGTATCGATCTGCGGCAGCACGTTGAACGCGATGGGCTGGCTGAATTTATTGAGCGTCGGTTGCTGGAAGTTCAGCCGCTCGATGGTCTGCTCGGCCAGTTCCCGCAACGCCATGGCGCCGGCGCCGGATACCGACTGGTAGGTCGCCACGTTGATGCGGTCGATTCCCGCCTCGCGCTGGATCGGCGCCAGTGCGACCAGCATCTGGATCGTCGAGCAATTGGGGTTTGCAACGATCGCTCCCGGCCCCAGGCCGTCGAGCATGTGCGCGTTGACCTCGGGCACGACCAGCGGAATATCGTCCACGTAACGAAAAGCCGATGTATTGTCGATCACGATCGCGCCGGCCGCAGACGCCAGCGGCGCGTATTTTTCGCTGACCCCTCCACCGGCGGAAA
>JASFSI010000110.1:0-6018 GCA_050114495.1 Lysobacterales bacterium
CCAGGCCTCGTCGTCGTATTGCGGGCTCGGCAGGCTCAGTATGGTGGCCAGACGGTCGCACAGGCCGTCGCGTTCGCGCAGCATATCGAGGCGCGCGGTAAAGTCGTCTTTCCAATGCTGGCGCCGGGCCCGCTCCTCGCCTTTCGCACCGCTGGGGGCCGGGAAGCCGGCCTTTGCATCGGGCGCCTTTCGAATGTTTTTGCCGTCCGCCGTCAACAGCCGTCGTGCCAGCGTGAGCCAGTGTTCCAGGCTGTCTGCGCTGGCCGGCAAGTGAATGCTGCCGTCGTCCCGGGCGCCCGCCTCGAGCAGCGCGGAGAGCGCGTCGGCATCGGCCGGGCCGTTGTCCGCCGCATAGGCCAGCGTCGGCGCCAGGCCGTCCCACAGGGCTTCGGGGATTTCTGCGACGATTGCCGCCAGCTCCCGCTGGACCAGGTCCCGCAGTGTTTCTTCCAGCGCGGCGCGGTCGAAATTTTCGCCGGTCCGCAGTTTCGCCAGCTGCGTTTGCCACTGGTCGCGTCGGCCAAGCATTCCGGTCAGGAGTTCGACCAGGCGGTCGTACTGGTTGTCGTAGCGGTCGAGAATACGCGCCACGTCCTCGTGGCGAGGATCACTTTCGTCCTCGATGGCCGCCATCGTGCGGGTGGCGGCCTGCAGATAGAGCGGTTCCGGATCCTCGGCGATCTGCTGGCCGGCGCCGAGACCCGAAAGGATCGGCAATTGGCGGGCCAGGTCGCTGCACAGGCTGTCGATGGTGCGAATACGCAGCCGGCTGGGCTGGTCCAGCAGCTGCCAGCCCTGCCTTGCGTCGTTTTCAAGCACCTTCAGGGCCAGCCGGTGGCTGGTTTCGAGGTAGGGTTCGAGCCCGTCGCCGGCGGGGTTGTCACGGGCCGTGTTGAGGCGATTCAGCAAGCGGTGCGCCATCTCGGCGGCGGCCTTGCGGGTGAAGGTAATGGCGACGGCTTCTTCCGGGTTTTCGACGTGGGCCAGCAGCATCAGCATGCGCTGCGTGAGCAGTTCGGTTTTGCCGGAACCGGCTGGTGCCTGGACGATGAAAGAGCGGGCAGGATCTACGCCCTGTTGCCGTTGCCTGAGATCGGACGGATCGTTCATGGCGAATCCACCGTGTCGATTCCTTCCAGTTCGCGTATCCGGCACAGCGGGCGCAGTTCGCACCAGCTGTCCTCGCAGGTCCGCGTGCCGTTCTTCGGGTCGACGGCTGCGTGGCCGGCCAGGAAGTCCGCCATCAGGCGCTGCAGTACTCGCCGCCACTCCTCAACCGTGTTCTCCATGTTTTCACCGGCGTCGTGAAGGTAAAGGTTGTCCTTGCGGCGTTTCGGCGGCAGGCCGGGAAAGATGCCCTCGCCGCGCACCACGCCCCGGAACAGGCACTCGTCGTCGCGCATGACCGCGAACACGACGCCGTGCGGTGTTTCGTCCGAACTGACGGCATACAGCGGCAGCTGGGGGTCTTCCGGGCGCTCGCCGAACCACGTTTTCGGATCCACGCGACCGGTCTTGTAATCGATGATGACCAGCCCGCCGTTTGCCAGCCGGTCGATGCGGTCGATGTACAGGCGGATGGCCTGTCCGTCGATTTCACAGAATACCTCGCGTTCAAAGCCTTCCACCCGGAACGCCTCGCGCTGTGCGTCAAGTTCCAGGCAGCGCCGCAGCAGCCGCTGCAGGCGCGCTGCCTCCACCCGGCGGAATTGCGGGCGAAAGCGCAATCCGCGTTCGTCATTCAGCACGTCGATGACGTGTTCGCGGATGCGCGCTTCCAGCTGCTGTTCTTCCAGCTGCAGCAGGGCGTCCTGGTTCCCGGTCTCGCGCCAGAACCGTTCCAGGACACGGTGCACGAGGGTGCCGTGCAGCTTCGCGCTGATGCCATCGACGGGCGCCTCCAGGCCTTCGGCGCCGAGCCGGTTGGAGGCAAAGGCGCGAAACGGGCAGAGCGCCTGGTGTTTCAGAATGCTGCTGCCGCCCCGCGCCGTATCCCCCGTCATCGGGCCGGGTCCTTCGAGCGGATCGAGCCGCGGCCCGGCGCCACGTGCCTGGGCCTCGCGCCAGCTGTCGCCCTCCCAGGCGCTTACGGCCTCGATGGTCCGGATGCCGTCCCTGAGCAAGGGGCTGGGAAGGCATTTCTCACCGTCCTGCTGGCCGGGGTAACTGAACACGATATCGGGCGCCGTTTCCAGCAAGCGCCCGGTGACCGTTCGGGCCACTTCGAGCTCGCGCTGCGGGCTGGAATGCGGCAAACCCGATTCCTGCTGCAGTTGGCGCGGAATGAAGGGATCGGGCCGGGCCGGCGGAGGCCAGTTGTCGTTGTGCAGGCCCAGAACCCAAAGGTGGTCGAAACGCAGGCTGTTGGCTTCATAGAGGCCCAGCACCTGGATCCGGGCGGGTCCCGTCGCCGGCTGGAAGACCTTTTCCCGGCAAATCTGCCGCAGCATGGCCACGGCGTGCGCGAGTTCCATCTTCGGGGCGGCGGCGTCGGTGGAGGCCAGCGTGCGCAGGGCCTCCTGCCAGGCCTGGTACGCCTGCCAGTTGGCGTCGTGCTCATCCGCAGCGGCAACCGTGTTGCCGGCGACCGGCCAGCCGCAGCGATTGAGCAGCTTTTCAAAAGCGTCCGCCCAGGCAGAGGCGGTCTTGTGACCGCGTTTATCGAACGCCGCCAGCGCTTGCAGGACGGGCCGGAGCATCGGGCAGTTCCAGGGACGGGGTTCGTGCTGTTCCGGCGGAAGGGCGCTGCCGTCGCGTGCGTGCTGCCTTTTTTGCCGCGCCTGGAACTCGACCTCGTCCAGATCGAGCAGCCTGGGGTAGATGTCCCGAAGCCGTTTCTCGAGCAGCGCCCGCGGCCCGCCTTCCTCCGCCGCGCCGGTGATCCAGGGCGATCTCAGCACGGCGCCGACGGTCTGGATAGCGACACGGCGATTGAGCATTTCAAACAGATCGAACGCGCTGCCGATCATGGGCAAGCGGTGCAGCGGGGTGCCCATGGAAACGTTCCACGGCCGCTCTCCGGCCGGCGCCAGGGGGCGGCCCGGCAGCAGGATGTCCTGCAGGGCGCGCTCTACTTCATGCCGTCGGGTTTCCAGGTCCGGCACGATCACGGCGATGACCGTTTCCTCGGACTCGGTATAGCGACGCCGGACCCAGCGCGCCATGCGATCGAGTTCCTGTCTGCGCCCCATCGCCTTCCACATCTTCGGCACCATTCCCCGCGAGGACAGGGAGACCGGCGCAAGCGCCGAACCCGCGCGCTCGAGCGCGCGCAGCAACTCGGCCTGCGCCGGATTGAATTCGTCGAAGCCCAGCAAGTCGATGCGGGCCTCGTAGCGGAAAGTGCCTTCGTCCAGCAAGGCCGTCACCCGGGCCGGCCGGTCTTCCGGCGGCAGCCAGCCCGTTTTCCTGCAGAGTGCTTCGAATTCGCTGTTCCAGCGCCAGAATGCGTGATGGTTGTCGTCGTCACTGCCCCGCCAGGCCGGGTGGCCGAAGTCGAGCCGCCACTCGACGGCCGTCCGGCGCGTCTCCATCGCCTGCGCGGCCAGCGACTGGGGCCGCAACAGGGCGCCCGTTTTTCCGGACCGGTCTAGGGCCTGCTCCCACAGGCTAAGCAGCTGCTGCCGGTTGGGCACCGAAAAGCCGCTATCGTGCAGTCCCTGCAGCCCGGCTTGCTCCCACACGTCGTCCAGCCATGCGTTCCACGGCAAAATCCGCGGGCTGCGCCACTGGCTCTCGCCCCGCGCCATGCGCCACTGGCTGTACTGACCCGACAAGACCCGCGCAAGCCGGCTGTTGCCGGTCACGACCAGTACACCCTCGGACAAACGAATGAAAAGTTCTTCGGGCTTGAAAACGGTCATTTCGTTATCATACTGCCTGCGTTCTCATTGGCTGATAAAGGCGAAAGAGCATGTCGGCGGAAATCATCTCGGCTGCAACCCTGCTGTTCCTGGTGATGGACCCCCTGGGCAACATCCCGGTGTTTCTGTCCGTGCTGGAGCGTGTTCCCGAAAAGCGCCGCATGCGCGTGCTGTTGCGCGAATTGTTCCTGGCGCTGGTCGTGCTGATGCTGCTGCTGTTTTTTGGCCAGACGTTCATGTCCTTTCTGCAGCTGTCGGAGCACTCGATCCGCATCGCAGGCGGCATCATCCTGTTCCTGATCGCGCTGAAGATGGTGTTTCCGGTCAAACGCTCGGCCTGGGCCGACGATGAGATCGACGGCGAACCGCTGCTCGTGCCATTGGCCGTGCCCATGGTTGCCGGTCCGTCGGGCATGGCGGTGGTGATGCTGCTGGCCAGCGACAATCCGGACCGCATGCTCGAATGGACGCTGGCGCTGTTTATCGCCTGGCTGCTGACATCCGTGATCCTGATTTCAGCCAACGGTCTGAAACGGATTCTTGGCCGCCGCGGCCTGATCGCCATGGAACGCCTGATGGGTATGCTGCTGATCGCTCTCGCCGTGCAGATGCTCCTCGAGGGCATCAGCACCTATATTGCACGCGCTATCTGATCTCCACGTGGCTGGCCTGCTCGGCGGAAACCTGCGGGGGCAGCTCGCCCGCCCGCAGCGGCGGCGTCATCCATTCCACCAGGGCGAAATCGTCGAATTGCGCCTCGAGGTCGCGTGAACCGTCTTCCGGCCGTACCGTCAGAACAACGCGGTAGGAAACGGCGCCCACGCGCGGCGAGTCAAAATCGAACCGCAGGTCGCGCCACTTGCCTGCCTGGAGCCGCACCTGGCCGATCGGGCGAAGCGTGTTTCCGAGCAGCGCCTCGGTACGGTTGTCGCGCCGCCCGCGCCATTGCTGGTAAGCAGTGAGTGTGGCCGCAGCGTCGACCCGTGCACGAATCGCGAAAGTGGTCGGCGTCCCGGGTTCAAAGGTGTATTCGAAGGTGCGCATGCCGATGCGTTCCTCTTCGGTTCCGGCCGGAACGGTCAGCACCATCACGTGGTTTCCGCCCTCCGCGCGCACGATGGCCTGAGCGCCGTCCTCAATCCAGCTGCGGTCGGGCGAGCCGTGCAGATGATGGTTTTCGAAGTGGCCGGTCGGCAGCAGGTTCATGCCGAGGCGCAGGCGCTGGCCCTCGTCGGCGCTGATCGCGCTGATCGGCCGGCTCCAGTCATGCGTGTAGAGGTTTGTAATGCCTTTCTCGCGAGGGGCTTCGAAAAGGGACGGTTGCACCAGGCTGTGATGGGGATAAATAACCCCGTTGCCGCCGGATCGCCCCAGCGCGACGCCGCGGCGGGCGGACAGTTCCTGTGCCCGCTTGAGCACTTTCAGGCGCACGGTATCCGTGGCCGGCATGGGCGTGTAGCCCTGGATGTGAATCGGCATGACCTCCGCGCGGTGGAAGCGTTCACCGTCCATCCAGACGTAAATCATGTAGCTGTACTGCGTGGCGTAGTGGAACTGGTCGAACATGAAGTTGCCGAGTGAATAGGCAACCAGTTTTCCATCGTAAATTTCGAATCCCTGCACCACGTGCGGATGGTGTGCGATTGCCAGGACCGCACCCTGGTCTATGGCCTGCTTGAGCCGGCTCTCGGTGACCAGCGTGGGCTCATCGGCGTATTCGAGGCTGCCGTGGTACTGGACGACCGGAAGCCGGCCCGCCGTGGTTTCGCGCGTCACGGTGCGTTCGATATTTTCGCTGCTGCCCAGCGCCGCGCCGCTCTTGTCGCCCGGCCCGGCGGCCTGGTTGGGGGTGAAGTTGCCGGCCCAGCCGACATAGCCGAGAAAACTGTAGGGCTGGCCGCCGAGTTCGGCCCGGTATGCCTGCAGGGCGTCTTCCTCGTTGAGCCCGCCGCCGGAAAACGGCATGTTGGCGCTTTCAAGCGCCTGCAGCGTCGAGGACATGCCCGCGGCCAGGTAGTCGTTGCTGTGGTTGTTGCCCAGCGTGACGTAATCGACGCCGGCATCCCGCAGGGCAGCCACCGCCTCGGGCGGCGTGAAAAAGACGTAGGATTTCGGCGCATTCACTTCAGGCCGCGACTCCATCACCTGGCTTTCC
>JASFSI010000111.1:0-5996 GCA_050114495.1 Lysobacterales bacterium
CCGGGGAACTGCTCGGCCGCCACGTCATAGGAATCACTGAAGTTGCCGGTAACGCCTGCCTGGGTGTTCCAGCTGCCGTAAGCGATGGTTCCGACCCGGGTCGTCAGCGCCATCGGTGCCGCTTCGTTACGCGAGGTCACCGTGGAATCGCCGTTCAGGCCGACCTGGACTTCCTGCAGACGTGCTTTCAGCGCCCGCAGGGCCGATGCATGGGCTTCGGTCGAAGTCGGCGTGTCGGTAACGGCCTGCATCATGTGCGCGATGCGGCTGTCGATTTCGCCGGCGGCGCGTGATGCACCCATGACGGCGCGGAACAGTTCGGCCGTCTTTTGCTGGAACGCCAGCAGGCCTTCGCGGTCGTCGGTCACCAGTCCGCCATCGAACATGGGCTTCAGGGAGAAGCTCTGCGCTTCGGTGATGTCTTCGAACCGGCCTTCGACGCGCTTCGACAGCGTCACGCTGTACTCACCGGGCAGCACCATTGGACCGGCCGGGTCGCTTTCCCACGGCAAGCGTTTGCCTGCCGGTTTCAGGTTGACCGGGTTCGGCGCCGGGTAACGCATGTTCCAGGCGACCCGGTGGAAGCCCTTTTCCGTCTTTGCGGCGACACGCTGAACCACGTTTCCGTCAACGTCACGGATAGTCAGCATGACGGACGGCTCCTCTTCGCGGTCCTCGCGGCGCAGGCGGTCCCATGCCGGATACGGCGTGTCTTCGCCGGCCTCGGCTTTTTTCGCCTCGGCCTTCAGGCGCTGCTCCTTCAGCGTCAACAGGCTCTTCGGCAGATAGTAGGAAACAACGGCCCCGTAGGGCGGGTTTTCCGCGGTGTAGCGATCGGTTCCGAAATCGCCTTTTTCACCCCAGCCGCGCCGGGCGTCTTCGATGTACAGCCAGGCGTCACGTGGTTCGAACAGCACCGGTCCACTGGCAAGATCGGACTCGGATGCGCGCAGCGGCGAGTAGTCGTCCAGGATATAGACGCCGCGCCCGAAGGTGCCGACCACCAGGTCGCCCTCGCGCCGCTGAATCTCCAGGTCGCGAACGGCAATTGTCGGCAGGGTAGTCAATTCGTGCCAGGCGCCGCCGCCATCATTGCTGAAGAACACGCCGAACTCGGTGCCCACGAACAGCAGGTCCGGGTTTACGTGGTCTTCGGCAATCGTGTGCGCACTGCCCCACTCCGGCAGGTTCGAGGATATCAGCCTCCAGCTCTTGCCGCGGTTGGTGGTCTTGAGCACGTAGGGCTTGTAATCGCCGCGCTTGTGGTTGTCGAACACCGCGTAGGCCGTATCGGCATCGTGCTGCGAAGCGATGATGTCCTCGACCAGCGACATGTCGGGCACGCCCTTGAAGGAATCGGTCGTGGACCAGTTTTCGCCGCCATCGCTGCTGACGTGGATCAGGCCGTCGTCGGTACCGGCGTAGAGCAGACCCTCGACCAGCGGGCTCTCGTCCACCGCGATCAGGCTGCCGTAAATCGAGGTCGAGTCGTTCTTGGCAATGCTGTCGACGCTCCAGACCCGGCCCATGACCTCGAGGCTGTTGCGGTCCAGCCCGCGGGTCAGGTCGGGGCTGACCACGAACCAGCTCTCACCGCGATCGTCGGAGCGGAACAGCTTCTCGGCGCCGTAATACAGCCGCTCGTTGTCGTGCGGCGAGATGATCAGTGGCGAATTCCAGTTCCACTTGTAGGCGTTTTCGTCGCCACCCGGCTGCGGGGTGATGGTCAGCCGTTCGCCGGTCACCTTGTCGAAACGGGCCAGCCCGCCGTACTGGTACTGGGCGTAGATGATGTTGGCGTTTTCAGGGTCGATCTGCGCCTTGAAGCCGTCGCCGAATTGAACGAACCACCAATCGGCGTTGGTGATGCCGTCTGTATACGTGTTGCGGCTGGGGCCGCATTGCGTCAGGTTGTCCTGCGTGCCGGCGCAGACGTTGTAAAACGGGCTGTCGTTGTCCGGCGTGGCCCGGTAGTACTGCACCGTAGGCAGATTGCCGCGGTGCCGCCAGGTCTCGCCGCCATCCCAGGTCTCGTAGACGCCGCCGTCCCCGCCGATGAAGAAATGATCGCTGTTGGCCGGATCGATCCACAGCGCGTGGTCGTCGACGTGGCGGCTGTTCAGGGACAGGCGTTCCCAGGTTTTACCGCCATCCAGCGAGCGGTGCGTGAAGGTATCGACCGAATACAGTACGTCCGCGTCATTGGGGTCGACATAAAGCTCGTTGTAGTACTGCGGGCTGGTGGTCATGTGATCCGAGCGCTTTTCCCAGCTCTCGCCGAAATCCGTGCTTCGGTAGACGCCTTTGCCCTTTTCGTCGGCCTCGACAATCGCGTAGATCAGGCCGGGCTGCGTCGGCGCCATGGCGAGACCGATGCGGCCCAGGTCGCCGCCGGGCAGACCGCCCGCGAGTTTGCGCCAGGTCTTGCCGCCGTCCGTGGTCTTGTGGATGCCGCCGCCGGGGCCGCCGTTGATCAGCGTCCAGACGTGGCGCCGGCGCTGGTAGCTCGAAGCCACGATGACGTCCGGGTCGGCCGGATCCATCACGAACTCGTTGACACCGGTATCCTCGTCGATCTCGAGAATGCGCTCCCAGTTCGCGCCGCCGTCGGTCGTCTTGTACAGTCCGCGGTCACCGCCCGAATTCCAGAGCGGGCCCTGCGCCGCGACCCAGACGGTGTCGCTGTCCTCGGGATGGACGCGAATCATGGAGATATGGCCCGAATTTTTAAGGCCCACATTTTTCCAGCTCTTTCCGCCGTCGACGGATTTGTAAACACCGTCACCGTAGCCGACGCTGCGCTGGCTGTTGTTCTCACCGGTACCCACCCAGACGATGTTCGGGTTGCGCGGATCCAGTTCCACCACGCCGATGGCGTAGGAACCCTCGTTATCGAACACGGCTTGCCAGGTGATGCCGTTGTTGTCGGTTTTCCACAGGTTGCCGCTGGCCATCGCCACGTAGTGCTTTTGCCAGGCGCCCGGCGTGAATGCGAAGTCGGAAACCCGGCCGGTGGTCAGCGCAGGGCCGATCGAGCGCAGCGCAATGCCGGACAGGGGATGTCCTTTTTCTTCCTCGGCTGCCGCCGATACGTTGCTGGATAACAGGGTGAGCACGGCGCTGAGTGCCGCCAGCTGGATTTTTCGGTTCATGGCATATCCTTTTTTCTTGCCGCTGGACACGGCATAAAAAAGCCGGGGTGAGCCCCGGCTTTTTCAGAATGGTGATCAGTCTTTGGCCGCTGCCTTGGCTTCTTTGTAAGCGCGTACCGCTTCGTTGAACCGGTTGGCCACGCGTTCTTCCATTTCGACCGAGTAATTGTAGGAATCGATGATGGCCTGCTTGTTGCCGGCGGTGTTGCTTGGGTTCTCCTCGGCGGCAGCGAGGCAATCACGGAAAGCCATCACGGCGGCCTGGAATTTCCCCACGTCCGCCTTGGCGGCCTTGAGTTCGTCGAGCGTAGCGCCCTCGGATATGGCATCCGGCGCGGCCGGCAGTATGCACTTCTGCGCATCTTCAGGCAGCACGACCTCGTACTGCTCCGCCAGCGATTCGACGTCCTGGGCGTTCAGCGCGCCGGCGAGCGAAACCGCGGCGACGAAAGTAAGAATTCGTTTCACGTTTAGACTCCTGAAAAGACGAACGGTGATTATACTATGGTTCAATCCGATTCGAGAGTCGATTAGACCATGAGTTCAGACGCCTGGGCGGGCATCGCCCAGATCATCCTCGAGGGCTTTGACCGTCACTACGCACTGTTTCGGCGTCACAGCCAGGACGGCAAGGATTGCTTCGAGCGGGCGGACTGGCAAAAAGCCGCCGAGGTCAACCTGAAACGCATTCGAGGCTACGAGGAACGCGTACGCGAGACGGTGGATACCGTCATCCAGCAGTTCCCGGATGTCGCGGTAAAGGCGGACGCCTGGCCGCGCATCAAGATCGCTTTTATCGGCAAGCTGATGAACCACTGGCAGGCCGAGTGCGCCGAAACATTCTACAACTCGGTCGCCTGCCGTGTGCTGCACCGCGACTATTACAACAGCGAGTATATTTTCTGGCGGCCGGCGATCAGCACGGAATACCTGGAAGCCAGCCAACCGACCTACCACAGCCACTACCCGGGCAAGGATGGCCTGCGCCGGGCATTGCTCGAAATCCTCGCCGCCTGCAAGCTCGATGTGCCGTTCGAAAACCTCAGGCGCGACCTCCGCTTTCTCGAGCGGGCCGCATTCGAGCAACGCGAGCCGGACTGGAGAGAAGAACCCAATTACCAGCTGCAGGTCCTGCACAGCCTGTTTTTTCGGAACAAGGCGGCCTATGTCGTCGGGCGAATGGTCAACGGCACCAAGCGCACGCCGTTCATCATCCCCCTGTTGAGGAATCCCGACGGCACCATGACGGTGGACTGCCTGCTGACCAAGCCCAAAGACGCGGCCGTGCTGTTCAGTTTCTCGCGCGCGTACTTCCTGGTGGACATGGAGGTTCCTTCGGCCTACGTGCGCTTCCTGACCAGCATCATGCCACGCAAATCACCGGTCGACCTTTATGCGATGCTGGGTCTGCAAAAACAGGCCAAGACGTTGTTTTACCGAGTGTTGCACCACCACTTGCGGCATTCACGCGACAACTTCGTGATCGCCCCGGGCGTTCGCGGCATGGTGATGCTGGTCTTCTGCCTGCCGTCCTTTCCGTTCGTTTTCAAGATGATCAAGGACCGCTTCGATCCGCCCAAGACCTCGTCGGCTAAAGAGGTGCGCGCCAAGTACACGCTGGTCAAGAACCACGATCGTGTCGGCCGCCTTGCCGATACGCTGGAATATTCCAACGTGGCCATTCCGTTGAACCGGATCGCTCCGGACCTGATGGCTGAACTCAAGGCCAGTTGCGCAGCTTCCATCGATGAGGTCAAAGAACGCCTGATCATTCGGCACTGTTATATAGAGCGCCGCATGGAACCGCTCGACAATTTCCTCGCCCGGGCTGAAGGGACAGCGCGAGCACAGGCCATCAGGGACTACGGTGACTCGATCCGGGACCTCGCCGGCGCGAACATTTTTCCCGGCGACATGCTGAAAAAAAATTTCGGCCTGACCCGGCACCGGCGCGTCGTCTTTTACGATTACGACGAGATCAGCTACATCACCGACTGTAATTTCCGCCGCGTTCCGCCGACCCGCAATTACGAGGACATGATGTCGGACGAGCCCTGGTATTCCGTGAAGGAAAACGATGTCTTTCCCGAGACCTTCGGCCCGTTTTTCTTTGCCGACGCGGAGGGCATGGCGGAGTTCAAAAAACACCACGCCGAACTGATGACCGCGGCCTGGTGGAAAAAGATCCAGCAGGACATCCTGTCCGGGCATAGCCCCGACATCTTTCCCTATCCCGAGGAAGAGCGGTTCTGTAATCGCTACGCCTGAACCTTGAGCGGCATCGCCCGCATGGCGGGCTCCTACATTTCGCCCGCGTTGCGGGTACCTGCAACATCTCGCCCGCATGGCGGGCGGTTGGGTTTTGTAGGAGCCCGCCATGCGGGCGATCCAACGTCAGGTTTTGTTGCTTGCCCCGAAGTAACGCACTGCCAGGCGATAGCCCAGCAGCAAGGCCAGGATCAAGCCGAAAACCAGTGGTTCGAACAGGTCCGCCTTGACCAGCCAGTAAAAATGCCAGACGCCCAGCACGGCGATCCCGTAGACCAGGCGGTGCAGTTTTTTCCAGCGCGGCCCGAGGCGACGAACCATGCGGCGGGTGGACGTCGCCGCCAGCGGTACCAGCAGCACAAACGCGAGAAACCCGATCGTGATGTACGGCCGTTCCACCACGTCATCGACGATATAGCCCAGCGCGAAACGCTGGTCGATGCCTGCGTAGGCGAGAAAGTGAAGCGTCACGTAGAAAAAGGCGAACAGGCCCAGCATGCGCCGAAAACGCAGAAGCCAGGCCTGGCCGCTCAGGCGGCGCAGCGGGGTGACGGTCAGCGTGATCAGCAGAAATGC
>JASFSI010000112.1:0-5980 GCA_050114495.1 Lysobacterales bacterium
ATCCTGAATATCCTGGAACAGCACGACGTCGCGTCGATGGGCTTCGGCTCCGCGGACCACGTGCACCTGTTCCTGGAAGCAAAAAAACTGGCATTTGAAGACCGCGCCCGCTTTTATGCCGACCCGGAGTGGATGGACGTTTCCGTCGACCGGCTGCTTTCCAAGTCCTACGCCCGCGAAAGAAACGGCCTGATCGATATGAAAGAAGCAGCCGATTCCTATCCGCACGGCGACCCCGCCGTGCTGCGCGAGGGCGATACGATCTACCTGACGACCGCGGACGCTGATGGCAACATGGTCTCGCTGATCCAAAGCAACTACCGCGGCATGGGCAGCGGCATGACACCACCGGGTCTCGGCTTCGTGCTGCAGGACCGCGGCGAACTGTTTACCCTGGAGCCGGGTCACCCCAACGCCTACGCACCGGGCAAGCGCCCTTTCCATACCATCATTCCGGCATTCATCACGAAAGACGGCAAGCCCTGGATCAGCTTCGGGCTGATGGGCGGCGGCATGCAGCCGCAGGGTCACGCGCAGATCGTGATGAACCTCGTCGATTTCGGCATGGGCCTGCAGGAAGCGGGAGATGCACCACGCATCCACCACTCCGGTTCGAGCGAGCCGACCGGTGATGTCATGGAGGATGGCGGCACCGTCAACCTGGAAACCGGCTTCGGTTACGCCGTCGTGCGCGAACTGATGGCGCGGGGCCACCGCATCCAGTACGCGCGCGGGCCGTTCGGCGGTTACCAGGCGATCATGAAACACCCGGAGCACGGCACCTGGTACGGCGCCTCCGAATCGCGCAAGGACGGCCAGGCCGCAGGTTTCTGACCCGGTGAAGATCGTCATCGACCAGAACATCCGCGGCGCCGAAACCACGTTCGTCCGGCACGGCGAGACGGTCTACATGGACGGCCGGGGGATTCGGCGTGAACACCTGGAGGACGCCGACTTGCTGATCATCCGCACGACCACGCGGGCTGACGCCGAATTGCTGGAGGGCACGCCGGTGCGTTTCGTCGGCACCACGGCCATCGGCACCGATCACCTGGATATTCCCTGGCTGGAAGCGAACGGAATTCGCTGGTGCAACGCACCGGGCTGCAACGCCGACTCGGCCGCGCAGTACACGCTGGCGATGATCTGGCTGGCCTGCCAGCGGCTGGAGAAAAAGCTTGCGGGCCTGAAGGCCGGCATAATCGGCCGTGGCAACGTGGGCTCACGCGTGCAGAAACTGCTGCGCATGCTCGGAGTGGAAACCGTCGCCAACGACCCGCCGCTGACCGACGCCGGTGTCAGCGGCCTGGTTTCGCAGGCGCAGGCCCTGGACTGCGACATCGTCTGCCTCCACGTGCCGCTGACCCGCGAGGGACCGTATCCTACGCTGGGCATGATCGGGCCCGATCAGCTGGAGCAAATGCCGCGCGGCGCTTTGCTGGTGAACACGGCCCGCGGCAACGTGGTCGACGGCCCTGCCCTGCTGGCGGGTGTCGAAAGCGGGCGAATCCACGCCGCGCTCGACTGCTGGCCCGGCGAACCCGACCTCGACCCTCGGCTTGTGCAGCGCGCGACCGTAGCCACCCCCCACGTGGCCGGCTACAGCGACGACGGCAAGCGCAACGGGACGTGGATGGTGTACCAGGCATTTCGTGACTGGGCCGGCCTGCCGCCGGCCGACCGGCAAGAATCCGGACAGCAGCGGCTGGAACTGGATGTCAGCCGGGCGGATTGCCCGCTGACGGCCGCCCTGGAGGCAGCCTGCTTCGTACCCCGGCACGATGCCGAGATGCGCGCCCTTGCCGGGTCTGACAGCGACACCCTCGCCACCGGTTTCGATCGCCTGCGCAAGCAATACCCGTTCCGGCGCGACTTCCACGGCTGGGACGTGGACTGTCCCGACCGCGCCAGCACCGCGCTGCTGGCGACATTGGGATTCGCAGCCCGTGTCCGCTGATCGTCCCGCGGATTCCGGCGGGTCGCTGTCACCACCGTCAGGGCGCGACGCGCTACGCGAAATCCGCGTGCTCGGCGACGCTGTCCGCATGCTGGGCGCACTCGCCCTCTCGCCGCGGCGACCTCGAAACGGGGTGTGTGAGCTACTCGTCATCCTGGCGCCGGGCTTCGGCTCGGACGGACGCTACCTTGCGCCGATGAGGCGATATCTGGCCGGGTACGGCTTTACGGCCGAGGACTGGGGCCTCGGCAGAAACCTCGCCGGTATCGACCTGCCCCACACGCTGGACGACGTTTCTGACCGCTGGTCGTTCACGCCGCGCAGGGAATACCGCGGCGAAGCCTCGGTGCCGCTGCTGTGCGACCGACTGATTGAGCGGGTGCAGCGTCGGCATGACCACACCGGCCTTCCCGTGGCGCTGGTTGGCTGGAGCCTCGGCGGCTACCTTTGCCGCGAGGCAGCACGTGACCTGCCCGGGGTGGTGGAGCGGGTGGTCACATTCGGGTCGCCCACGCAGGGCGGGCCCAAATACACCGCGGCCGCAACCGTGTTTCGCAAGCGCGGCATGGATCTCGACTGGATCGAGGAAGAGGTCGCTCGGCGCGAATCAAAACCCATCCGGCAGCCGATTACCGCGATCTACAGCCGCTCCGACGGCATCGTCGACTGGCGGGCTTGCATCGACCACCACAGCCCCGCGGTTCGCCACGTCGAAGTGGACGCCGCCCACCTCGGCATGGGCCTGAATCCCGCGGTCTGGAAAATAGTACGTTCCGCGCTGGCGACGCCTTCGGACTGAGAACATACGTCACCCGATCCGGCGAGCGGCAGAGAACGGTGCTCGGCCGGCGCTCACCGCCTCGCCCCGGCCGAGCCATGAGCAGGCTAAGCAATTGCTTTTCAAAGGCAAACCGCGTATGGTGCGCGCCCACCGGGCATCGTGAAAAACAGGACCAAACCGTGATCGAAAATCTGCGCAACATCGCCATCATCGCCCATGTCGATCATGGCAAGACCACGCTGGTCGACCAGCTTCTGCAGCAATCCGGCACGCTCGGGGAGCGCGCGGCCACACCCGAGCGCGTCATGGATTCGAACGAACTCGAACGTGAGCGCGGTATCACCATCCTGTCCAAGAACACGGCCATCCGCTGGAACGACGGCGAAACGGACTGGCGTATCAACATCGTCGACACGCCGGGCCACGCTGATTTCGGCGGCGAAGTGGAGCGAATCCTCAGCATGGTGGACTCCGTTCTGCTGCTGGTCGACGCGGTGGACGGCCCGATGCCGCAGACCCGCTTCGTCACGCAGAAAGCGTTTGAAATGGGTTTTCGGCCGATCGTCGTGATCAACAAGGTCGACCGCGACGGCGCCAGGCCCGACTGGGTCCTGGACCAGACGTTCGAATTGTTCGACCAGCTCGGCGCCAGCGACGAGCAGCTCGATTTCCCGGTGGTTTATGCTTCCGCGCTGAAAGGGTTTGCCGGGCTCGACGACATGGTTTCCGACGGCGACATGCGCCCCCTGTTCAAGACCATCGTCGAGCACGTGTCACCGCCGCCGGTCAACAGCGAGGGTCCGTTCCAGATGCGTATCTCCTCGCTGGACTACAGCTCCTACGTGGGCGTGATCGGCATCGGCCGCGTGCAGCGCGGCCGGGTGAAACCCAACCAGCAGATCACCGTGGTCGACGTCGACGGGCACGAACGCAATGCCCGCGTGCTGCAGGTGCTGGGTTTTCACGGTCTCAAGCGGGTGGAAGTCGACTCCGCGCAGGCCGGTGACATCATTGCGGTGACCGGTGTCGAAAACCTGCAGATTTCCGACACGCTGTGTGACCGCGGCGAACCGGACCCGCTGCCGGCGCTGACCGTCGACGAACCCACCATCAGCATGACGTTCCGGGTCAACAATTCGCCGTTCGCCGGCCGCGAGGGCAAGTACCTGACCAGCCGCCAGCTGCGCGAGCGCCTGATGCGCGAGGCCAGCCACAACGTGGCGCTGCGCGTGGAGGACACCGGGAACCCGGAACGTTTCAAGGTCTCGGGCCGGGGTGAACTGCACCTTTCCATACTGATCGAGACCATGCGCCGGGAAGGTTATGAACTGGCCATTTCCCGCCCGGAGGTGATCCTTCACGAGACCGAGCGCGGCCGCGAAGAACCCTATGAAACGCTGGTCATCGACCTGGAAAGCGATTACCAGGGCGGCGTGATGGAACGGCTCGGAGAGCGGCGCGGCGAGCTGCAGAACATGCAGTTGGACGGCAAGGGGCGCGTGCGCCTGGATTACGTTATCCCGGCGCGCGGCCTGATCGGCTTCCAGTCGGAGTTTCGCACGCTGACCGCCGGCACCGGCCTGATGTTCCATGTGTTCGACCACTACGGCCCTTACCATGCCGGCGAGATCTCAAAGCGCAACAACGGCGTGCTGATCTCCAACGGCACCGGCAAGGCGCTCGCTTACGCCCTCTACAACCTGCAGGAACGCGGGCGCATGATCATCGAGCCGGGCGTCGATGTCTACGAGGGCCAGGTGATCGGCATCCACAGCCGCGGCAACGACCTGACCGTCAATCCGCTGAAAGCCAAGCAGCTGACCAACATCCGCACGGTGCTGAAGGACGATTCGCTGCAGATGGCCGCACCGATGAAGCTCACGCTGGAACAGGCGCTGGAGTTCATCGAGGACGACGAACTGGTCGAGGTCACGCCGGAAGCGATCCGCATCCGCAAGATCCACCTGCTGGAACACGAGCGCAAGCGGGCCAGCCGCCAGAAGGACGACTGAGGCGCAGCACCCGCTTCAGGCAGCCACCCGCCAGCGCAGGGATTCGCCGGCTTTCAGCGGCACCACCCGGCCCGGGCCGACATCGTATGCCGCGGGAACCTGCCAGGCCTCGCGGCGCAGCGTGATCCGGTCGCTGTTGCGCGGCAGGCCATAAAAATCCGCCCCGTTGAAGCTGGCAAATGCCTCGAGCTTGTCCAGCACGCCGAGATCCTCGAAGACCTCGGCATACAGTTCGATGGCCGCGTGGCTGGAGTAGCAGCCCGCGCATCCGCAGGCGTTTTCCTTCGTGTGTTTCAGGTGCGGTGCGGAATCCGTTCCGAGGAAAAACCGCCGATCGCCATCCACGACAACATCCTGCAGCGCCTGCTGATGCACGTTCCTCTTGAGGATGGGCAGGCAGTAATGGTGCGGGCGCACACCGCCGGCCAGCAGGTCGTTGCGGTTGTACATCAGGTGCTGCGGCGTGATCGTGGCGCCAACACCGTTATCCACGCCCTGGACGAACTGCACGGCCTCGTGCGTACTGACGTGCTCAACGACAATCTTCAGCAGCGGGTAGCGCTCTGCGACCGGCTGCAGCTGTTCCTCGATGAACCGCGCCTCGCGGTCGAAAATATCCACCTCGGGCCGCGTAACCTCGCCGTGCACCAGCAACGGCATACCCGCTTCGCTCATCGCCTCGAGCGCCGGGAAGACGCGCTCCAAAGCGGTGACGCCGGAATCGGAGTTGGTGGTCGCGCCCGCGGGATACAGCTTCGCGGCCGTGATACCGGCCGAAACTGCTTCCCGGATCGTGTGCGACGAGGTGTTATCCGTCAGGTACAGGGTCATCAGCGGCTTCCAGCCGCTGCCCTCGGGCCGCTGCTCGAGGATGCGCTCGCGATAGGCAAGGGCCTGGGGGGCGTCCACGACCGGCGGGGTCAGGTTGGGCATCACGATAGCGCGGCCGAAATAGCGCGCCACGGAAGGCACGGTGCCCCGCAGCATGGCCTCGTCACGGAGGTGAATGTGCCAGTCGTCCGGTCGTGTAATGGTCAGTTCGCTGGTCAATATCGGCTCCTTGCATGAAAGCGAGCTCAACCGCTGGCGGCCATTATCGCATTAAAGTTCGATGGTTGTGCCCGTGTTGAGCCGCGACAGCCGGTCCCCGAGGATTTGCTGCAATACGCCATACGCCTTGCCGCCGGTGCAATGCCCGGTCCAGTAATGGTCCACGGGCAGTTCACTCAG
>JASFSI010000113.1:0-5968 GCA_050114495.1 Lysobacterales bacterium
GAAACCGCCTGTTCACCCTGGCGGCGGCAGGAATCAGCCTGTCATTGGTCGCAGCGCTGGCCGGCTGGTACCTGTTTGCCGGTTCGCTGCTCGATTTCGCCGTGCTGATCTCGCAAGTCCTGACCAATCCGCTGCTCGACCTCGGCGCGGGCTGGCTCGCCCTGGTGTTCATGCCCGTCAACAACCTCGCCAGCCTCTCCGTGCTGCTCGTCAAGGGCCTGCTGATGGCCTGGAAAAAACTGACCGGGGCCAGCCTGGTTCGCTGAGCACCGCTGGTCCGGGTCAGTTGCGCGGCGACAGCTGCCCGCTGTCGATCAATTGCTGAAAAAAATCGTTGATGGACTCCTCCACCGGGCGGTAGGTCATGCCCAGTTCTTCCCGGCTGCGCCGGTTGTCGGCGCGCCAGGGCCGGTCCACGTTCAATGAAACGGCCCGGCGGGTCAGTGCCTTGTTGGCCAGCGGGCCGGCCAGCCAGACCAGCCACCGGGGCATCACGCGGCGCGGAATCGGGTAGGCATCGCCGTACTTCGGCAACAGGGCCTGCGCCAGGTCGTACAGGTCGGAATTGTGTCCCGAAACGATGTAGCGGCCGTTCGCTTCCGGGGTGAACGCAGCACGCAGGTGGGCTTCGGCCAGGTCGCGTACGTCGACGACGCCGCTGCCCCAGCGCGCGGTTCCGATCCGCATCGTGCCGTCGCCCAGGCGACGGACCAGGTCGAAACTGCCCGACGTGCCAAAAGGACTGATGCCGGGGCCGATGACCAGGCTGGGGTTAACCGTTACCAGGTTCCAGCGATCCTGCGCCCCGGCGATTTTCCAGGCTTCTTTCTCCGCCAGGGTCTTGGAAAAGGAGTAGGGCTGGTGCTGCAGCGAGGAACTGCTGTTCCAGATCTCCTCGGTGAAGACACCGTTCGGCGTCTTGTCCAGGTCGGCATTATCGCCGTAGATGGCCGCACAGCTGCTGGTCACGACGACGCGTTCCACGGTCTCGGTGCGGACCGCTTCCTCGAGCACGTTACGGGTGCCCAGCAGGGCCGGGTCGACCAGTTCTTTTTGCGGGTCCGCTATCTCGAGCTTGAACGGCGAGGCGGTGTGGAAAACCACCCCGCAGCCGGCCATGGCTCCGGCATAGGAGCCGGGGTCCAGCAGGTCGGCCGGGAAATATCGAATGGAGCCGGGTTCGCGCTCGGCGATCGCATCGAGATACTGCAGCTTGGCGGCATTGTCCGGGTCGCGCACAGCGGCGTGAACCGTCAGGCCTTCCTCCAGCAGGCGCCGTACGACGTGGCCGGCGACGTAACCCGTGGCGCCGGTTACCATGACCGGAACGTTCCTGTCGATCTGCATCGTGTATCCTCGTTTACGTGTTCGGCTGTGACTGCCGCGTTCTTGAAGAATAGCGTTTTTTGCGACGTTTATTGAACAGGCCTCGTCACTGTTCAAAGGAGCGTGAGCCCGCACAAAGGTCACGCCCGAAGATTCCTGATTTGCTGGAGACAACCGAATGAACAAAACCATGCTTTTTCCTGCAGCCTGCTTTTTCATCCTGGGCGTGAGCAGTGTCCTCGCCGGCGCGGAAACGGAGACCGTCGTCGAGGAGAAAATCGTGATCGCGCTGGAAACCGAAGATTTCGCCATCGAGGAAACCGACCTGAGCCATCTCGCCGTGGGTGATGCCGAGACCATCATCACGGAGAGCGGTAAGACGGTGGATATGCTGCGGACCGAGGACGGCGTCGAGATTTATGTCGACGGTGAACTGCTGGACACGGGCGGGATGCACGACGGGCACCATACCGTGCACCGGATCGAGATCATATGCGACGGTGATGAAGACGATTGCGCCGACCTGGAAGCCATGGCCGCAATCGAAGATATCGAGATCGACAAGATCCATTCGGACGGCCACGAGGTCATTATCGTGCGCGGTGACGGCGATGACGCGGACATCGACATCGAAGCGCTGACGAACGGTCCGCACGAGGTTCACGGCACGGTTCACATCGTCAAGGAGTTCGAGAACGTCGATATCGACGAACTTGACGAGGACCACAACCGCGAAGTGATCATCATCAGGAAAAAAGTCGAAGACGAGATCTGACGTTTCGCGGCGGGTGCATTTCCTGTTTGTCTGAAGAGGACAGGGCCGCCGATGCGACCCTGTCCCGACTGGTGTTCCAGTGGCAGCCGGCCGGCTGCCGTTGCATTCCTCAGCTGACCTTGATCTCCAGCTTCCTGGGTGTTTTCTCGATCTCGGTTTTGCCAAGGTGAACGTACAGCATGCCGTCCTTCTGATCGGCGTGAATGGCATCTTCCCTCACGTTCTCAGGCAGTTTGAAGCTGCGTTCGAAGCGGCCGAAGAATCGCTCGGTGCGATGCAGCTTTTGATCTTCCATCTCGTGGTGGCGCTCACCGCTGATGTTGAGCATGCCGTTGTTGACCTGTACATGCAGGTCTTCCTTCTTGACTTCCGGAACTTCGACTTTGATCAGGAACTCGCTGTCCGTCTCGCTGATATCCACCGATGGCGACCAGTCGGCCCGGGTCATGAGCTGCATCGCGGTATCGTTCCGCGGCCAGCGCATGTTGGCGAAGAAGTCCTCGAAGTCCTTGAATGGTGTCCATTCTGTCATGGTTTTCATGTTGAACCTCCGATTTCCTCATTCAGGATTAGAAGCAGGGCCGGCACGTCCCGGTTGGGAAGCGGCGCCCTGCATCCGCTTAGACGGGGTTTCTCGTGCGAAGTTCGCTGCGCTGACCCGCAGGACCGAAATTCGTTGCCGCGGCAGACGGGCGTCAGTTGATCAACGGGTGAACCCAGATGCTGAGGCCATAGCCCAGCGCGATCACGGGCGTCCACTTCAAGCGGCGATGCCGGCCAAAGTCAGAGTCAGATCGAGATGTCCCACGTTACGGTTCCTTGCTCCTCGTCGGTCGAATGATGCCGGAATAAGCCCATCTAAAGCGAGCCTCGTCGCCATGTATGCTATATAAGCAAAAGAAATAGCAAATAATTTATCTCTCCCGAGGGAGGACGCAGACTTGGAGAAGCCATTTCCCGCTTACAAAGGGAATGAGGACTATGTCTTCGTGTGCTACTCGCACGCAGACTCCGGCCCGGTGTACGCGGACCTGGAGCAGCTGCGTTCCGACGGGGTCAACATCTGGTACGACGAGGGCATTCCGGCGGGCTCGTCCTGGCGCGGTGAAATCGCCCAGGCGATCGAGGATGCATCCCGGCTGATCTATTTTATCTCGCCCAATTCCATTCGGTCAGAGCACTGCCTGCGGGAAGTCGATTACGCGCTGAACCACGATGTTCCGATCATCCCGGTTTACCTGGAGGAACTCCAGCTTCCCCGTGAACTCGCGCTGGTTCTGAACCGGGTGCAGGCGGTCTTCCGCCATTCGGACGAACGCTACCCGGGCCGCCTGCTCGAGGCGGTGCGGGGCGGCGCGCAGCCCAGCCCTTACGCCTCCGCCCGAAAACGCCGTAAAACCGGCCCCCTGCCGGTGGGTTGGATTCTCGCCGCCGTGCTCTTTCTCGTGGCGGTCTGGCAGTTCGCACCTTCATTTGAGACAGCCAAATCCTCAACGGTCGCCTCTGCGGCCAAGCCCAATGCGTTTGATGCCTACCTCGAGGGAATGGAACTCATGGAACGCTGGGACAAGGGCGACAACCTGGAGACGGCCATCGAAGCATTCGTCACGGCCACGCAGCATGATCCGGAATTCGCCCTGGCGCATGCGCGCCTGGCGGAGGCGCGGCGGATGCAGTTCGCATTGACCCGGGACCAGGAAAAGCTCGACCTGGCCCTGGCCAGCATCAACGAGGCGCTTCGCATCGATCCGCAGCTTGCGCCTGTGCAGGTCTCGTTCGGTCGGATCCAGGCGACGCAGGGCAACATGGACCTCGCCTTCGACGCCTTGAACAAGGCTCTCCAGATCGACCCGAACGACGCATCGGCGAACGCGGCCATCGCCCGCCTGTACGAACGACTGGGACGGTTCGACGACGCCGAGCAGCATTTTCGCACCGCCGTTTCGCTGGACCCGGACGACCTGCTGGTGATCGATTCCTACGCGAATTTCCTGTTTCGGCGCGGCCGTATCGACGAAGCCATCGAGCAGTGGCAGAGAGTCGTTCGAATAGCGCCGGATCACTACGTTGCCCTGGTCAACCTCGGGTCGGCGCTCGATGACAGCGGCCGTGTCGCCGAGGCGATCACGATGTACCAGCGCGCCATCGCCATCAAGCCGACCTTCATGGCGTATTCGAACCTGGGTTCCGCCAGTTCGCGCGCCGGGCGCTACCAAGAAGCAATCGAGTACCTGAAGAAGGCCCTGGAAATGGACGGCAGCAACTGGCTGGCCTGGGGCAACCTGGCCTACGTCTACTCGTGGATGGACGAACGGGATGCGCTGGCGGCCGAGACGTTTGCGCGGGCCATCGACCTGGCCGAGCAGGCACGGGGACAGAACCCCCGGGATCCCTGGGTGCACAGCGATCTCGCGCTTTATTACGCGAAAACAGGCCGGGCCGAGCTGGCTCTGGAGCGACTGGCAACGGCGACTTCTCTTTCTTCGGACAGTGGCGCAATCCTGGCGGCCGCCGCCGAGGTTCACGAGATTCTCGGGCAGCGTGACCGGGCCCTGGCGTTGATCCGGGAATCGGTCGAACTCGGCTACCCCGTTCCGCATATCCGCGGCAACCCGGAGTTGCTCGATCTGGTCGAAGCAGCCGGAATCTAGGCACACTTTCGACCTCGCGTTGCAAGCTGGGGAATTTGTCCTATGCTCAATGGGCATTCCAACAAGACGAGGAGAGTCTAAATGCCCAGCACAACGTTAACCCTCAATGCCGCCGGCACCGGCGGCTGCGCACCATCTGAAGACCCCTGGCAGCCGCCGCGTGGTGCACAGGTGTGTATTCACAATAACTCGGGAGCCGAGCAGACGCTGAGCAATATTTCGCCCGGGCTTCTGCAGGCACGGGGGGGGGCGGTCCAACAAATCACTCTCGCTGACGGAGACAACTGGAATGGCGTGGTGGGAAACAGCAACGGCACCTACGAGTACAACGAAGGTTCCCGCGAAAAAGGCGTTCGCACGGGCAGGATCGATCCGTCCTGATCTGCCGCTATCCCACATTGCCATTTTGAAAACCGGGGCCGCCCAGCGGCCCCGGTTTTTTTAAATGAATCAGGGGGTTCGGCGTTGCGAACCAGGGAGGACGGAATCGACCCTTGAACACGCGGCGCAACGCACGATAATGGGGCGTCGAGAAAAACCAGCGAGGCATGCGCGCCGATGACCGCCGATCCCCTGATCCACGACGTACAGGAAGATACCTCGATCCGTCGCCACGAGATCGCCACCCGGCTCACCAGCGTCGAGCGCCGGCTGATGGAGCGCTTCTCCGACCGGCAGGACGTGATTGTCTGCGTCGGCAACATCGGCGCCGGTAAAAGCTCGCTGGTCAAGTTCCTGGCCTTCAATACCGGCATGAACGCGCTGTTCGAATTGCCCGACGAGGGTTTCGAGGACCACCTGGTGCGCAACGAGTCGCTGTATCCGCCGCGGGAACCGGAGAACAGCCCCGCGTGGAAAACCGCCAAGCGTCACCTCGAAAACGCCGCGCTCGACATCCAGCACGCCTATCTCGACCTGCGCAAGATGCAGCTGCAGGCTGTGCCTTACCTGGTCCAGTCCACGGTGGTCGACGGTTCGGCCCTGGCCGACCGTTACGCTTTCTGCGAAGTGCTGCATCGCGACATGGACGTGCCTTACCTCACCGAGGAAGCGCTCGACATCATCGATGCGCGGCTGGAGCAGGAATTCCGCGTTTTACCGCAGCCCAGTCTTCTGGTGCTGCTGGAGGGGCCGCAGGACTATATCTTTCAGAACATTCGCGAACGCCAGCGTGCAGAGGAGAAGGAAGCGCAGGGTAGGGATCAGGAAAACGAGG